>DATLVJ010000263.1:0-4954 GCA_035577585.1 Candidatus Limnocylindrales bacterium | reverse complement strand
ATCTGCGTCCGGGGTCATTTCACGGTGTCGGAAACGGAAGATTCTTCCGACTTGCCGAAGAGCCCGGCGAGGTCCTGTTGTTTGAGGGAGCGGATGCGGTCGCGAATCTGCGCGGCCTTTTCAAACTCGAATTTCTTGGCGGCTTCGCGCATTTGGGTTTCCAGTTGTTGCAGCAACTCGGCCAATTGGGCTTCGGATTTGACGTTGGAGACGGCGGCATCAAGGCCGACAGTATCGAGAGGAACGGTGACGTAGTCGGCTTCGACAATCTGGGCGAGTTCCATGTCCACGCCCTTGATGATGGATTGCGGGGTTATGTTGTTCTCCTTATTGTAGGCGACCTGTTTGGCGCGGCGCCGATTGGTTTCGCCGATGGCCTGGTTCATGGAGTCGGTGCGGCGATCCGCGTAGAGGATGGCGCGGCCTTCGATGTGGCGGGCGCAGCGGCCGATGGTTTGGATCAGCGAGGTCGTGCTGCGGAGAAAACCTTCCTTGTCCGCGTCGAGTATCGCGACGAGAGAGACTTCGGGGAGGTCGAGGCCTTCGCGGAGAAGATTGATGCCGATGAGCACATCGAATTCGCCGCGGCGGAGGTCGCGAAGGATTTTAATCCGATCGAGGGTTTCGACTTCCGAATGAAGATAACGGCAGCGTACGCCAATTTCGGAAAAATATTCGCTAAGGTCTTCGGCCATTCGTTTCGTGAGCGTGGTGACCAGTACGCGTTCGTTTTTTGCGGCTCGGATGCGAATCTCTTCCAGCAAGTCGTCTACTTGCCCTTTCACGGGACGGATCTCGACTTCGGGATCGACGAGGCCCGTCGGGCGAATCACCTGCTCAACGAAAACTCCGCCGGATTTTGTGAGTTCGTACGGGCCGGGCGTTGCGGAGACATAGATCGCCTGATTTACCCGGTGCTCGAACTCCTCGAAGGTAAGCGGGCGATTGTCGAGTGCTGAGGGCATGCGGAAGCCGTAATCCACGAGCGTTTGCTTGCGCGCGCGGTCGCCGTTAAACATGCCGCGAACCTGCGGCACCGTGACGTGCGATTCGTCGATGAACAGGAGATAATCCTGCGGCACGTAGTCGAGCAGCGTTGGCGGAGCTTCGCCGGGCAACCGGCCGCTGAGGTGGCGCGAATAATTTTCGATCCCGTGGCAATAGCCGATGGTGCGCATCATTTCCATGTCGAACATGGTGCGCTGGACAACGCGCTGAGCTTCGACGAATTTTCCCTGCTTCTCTAATTCTTTTTTCCACCAGTCGAGCTCGTCCTGGATGCTGACGATGGCACGGTCGCGCTGCTCGGGCTGCATCACATAGTGCGTCTTCGGATAAATCGGGACGCGCGCAAGGTCTTCGTGGCCGGCTCGAATTTCGCCGGTCAGGGGATCGATCTGGCGAATCTTATCGATCTGGTCGCCCCACATTTCGATGCGATAGCCGTTGTCTTCATAGGTTGGATAGATTTCGAGAATGTCGCCGCGAACGCGGAAAGTCCCGCGACGCAGGTCTTCGCTCCGTTCGTACTGGATATCCACGAAGCGCCGGAGCAGAGCTTCGCGCGAGGTCTGGTGGCCTTTTTCGAGCATCACCAGCATGCCGAAATACGCTTCGGGCGAGCCGATACCGTAGATGCAGGAGACGCTGGCGACGACGATGACGTCCTGGCGTTCGAAGAGCGAGCGGGTAGCGCTCATGCGGAGTTTGTCGAGTTCATCGTTGATGGTGGCTTCTTTTTCGATGTAAATGTCGGCGGCGGGGACATAGGCCTCGGGCTGGTAGAAATCGTAATAGCTGACGAAATATTCGACCGCATTTTCGGGGAAAAAACCTTTGAACTCATGATAAAGCTGCGCGGCGAGAGTTTTGTTGTGCGCCAGGACGAGCGCCGGGCGACTGGCTTGCTCGATAACCTTGGCCATGGCGAACGTTTTTCCGGAGCCGGTGACGCCCAGCAGGACCTGGTGCTTGTCGCCGGCTTCGAGGCCCCGGGCGAGCTGCTCGATGGCCGCTGGCTGGTCGCCGCGGGGCTGATAGTTGCTGCGCAGCTTGAAGTTCATCGTAGGGGTCTCCAGCGGGTTTTTCGGGTGCGGCGGAAACTTTCATTATACCGCGAGTGGGAAATTTTGTTGGGACCTGAATTGGATCTTGGATTTTTGAAGCGTGGTTGTCGTTAGATCCAAAAAGGCGCCCGCTTTAGAAAGCGGCCGCTACAAAGGCTGGGCCACCTGAAGGTGTCCGCTACGCTCGGTTAAGGATTCAGTTGGGGGACGAGCAGAGTTTCGAGGTGGCTGGTTGCCTCGACAGCGTAATGAACACCGTTGGTGCCGTCCGATTTCATTACCGTAACGTCCATGGATTGCTGGATGTCTTCGTTGGCGCGGAGAACCAGGCCTGTTTTTTGCGAGATGTAGGTGATGGCCTGGTTTTGCCCCTTGGCGCTGCCAAGAGTTTTCAATTCGTGCAAACGATAAGATTCCGGCGTGGAATCTTTCGAGGAAGATTTCTGCTTCAGCGTGGATTGCGTCAGAAAAACCGCGCAGGTCTCGGCCGGCAAAACGGGGCATTGATCGTCGCGCGCATAGGTGGTTTCGCGTTCCCAGACCAGGCCGGCGATGAGGGAGTCGTTGAGTTCGGACTCTTCAAATTTCCATTTGTCGCCGGGTTTCAGCCGGCTGGGTGGAAGAATCCAACCAAAAGCAAAGCGCGCTACCCAGAATTGCCAGAGGAGACGCTGTTCGGGCGAGAGATCATCGAGTCCTTTTATGTTGCCAAGCTGCCCTTTGGCGAGAATGTCGAAGGTGAGTTTCTGCGGGGGAGCGGCGGGCGCATTGGCCTGAGCGGGTGGGCCTGGCAGTAGTTCCGTTTGCACGGTAGCCCTTGGATGCGGTTTGCCCGCGAGCACTCTTTGAACGGACAGGCGAATCTGGCTGGAAAGGTCGCCTTGCAGCTTCTGAGGGCCGGAGAAACTGGAGACGCGGCTTTCGGTTTTCACGGAGCGGTTCAGGCGGCCATGGATTTCGTAGAGCAGTGTTTGTCCGGGTTTCAATTGAGGCAGCAGCAGAGCACGGGTATCGCTCCTCAATCGGATCGCGCAACCGAGGGCCAGCACGGCGAGGATCGCCGTCGCTGAACACCAGCGAACGAGACAGGATCTTCGGCCGGTGCAGCGGATTATTTTTGCGGCCATGAGAACTGCCGATCGAAGAAGTCGCTGTTGGCCTGAAGAGCGTGCAACCAGTTGGAGTACAGAAGGAAATCGTGAACTTCGTCGGGGAAGATGAGCTGTTCGATGTGCACACCGCGAGCACGCAGCCGCGCTACGAGGTCTACGGTCTGTGAAAAAATCACGTTGCGGTCGTCGTCCCCATGGATAAAGAGGACCGGCGATTTCCAGGTGTCCACGGTGGAGACGGGCGAAGAGTCGTGGGCAAGTTTGGTCAGCTCAGGAGAGATATTCTTGCCTTGCCAGTTGTCGGTGGGACAGTCGTGAACGCCGTGGGTATCCACCCCGGCGGCGAAGAGGTCCGAATTGTGGCCCAGACCGAGGGCAGTGAGATAGCCGCCGTAACTTCCGCCCCACAGGCCGATGCGTTTTGAATCGACGTCCGCCCGGTTCTGCAGATATTTTCCCGCGGCGAGAACATCCTGATATTCGGAGGCGCCGCGACCCGCGCGGCCCGGGGCTTCGCGAAACGCCCGGCCATAGCCGATGCCGCTGCGGTAATTGACCGCCAGGACGATGTAGCCGCGATTGGCGAGGAACTGGTTCATGGCGTAGGTGCTGAAGTAATAGCGCATGTAATGCCAGCCAAGAAGCATCTGGCGCATAGGCCCGCCGTGCAAAAACAGAAGCGCGGGGCGCTTTTCACCGGCGCGCAAATTGCGCGGAAAAAAAAGTTGGGCGTGAATTTCCAGACCGTCCGCGGATTTGAACGTAATCGGTTGAGGTATGACGAGGTCGTTGACCGGAAAATCCTTAAAACTGGCGGCGTCCCGCAGCGGAGTTGCGGAAGCATTGGCAGCGGCGGCTTGCGTGAAGGGCAAACCAAAGTGGCGGGCATCGGAGCGGAGATACCCGATGGAGTTGGCATCGCCGACGAAGACGCCGGCCCATTCGATGGAGTCACCACGCGTAAGTTGCTGCGAGGCGCCGCTGGGAAGCTGAATCTGCCACAGGTGGCGCCGGTCGGTGTCACCGCAGTTGGAGTTGTACAGAATAGAGAATCCGTCAGGGGAAAGAGACCACTGCTCGACTTCGCAATTTCCGGGGGTGAGGAGTTTCGGTGCCCCACCGGCCATCTCGAGGGCGTAGAGATGCTGCCACCCGTCTTCCTCGCTGGCGACAAGCAATGTGTTGCCCGCGCCCCAGTTTAGGACGCCGCCGCCGGTATCTCCGGCCATGTATGGATAGGAGCCTTGGAGTGTGGCGCTGCTGTGCCAGAGTTCGCGTGGGTTGGAGCCGTCGGCATCGGCAACCCAGATGGCCCAGGGATTTGGGCGGTCGGGCTCGATGAAGTATCCGTTCGGAGAATCGCGTTGCACCGCGGGCCGCCGCACAAAGGCAATGTGCTTGCCGTCGAGCGACCAGACCGCGGCGGAATCGGAATCCACGGATGGGGCGATGAATTTCACGTTTTTTTCTTCCGCGTTGTAAATCCCGATAAAGCTGTGGTCGCCGCGCGAAGAGGCGAACAGCAGGCGATGGCCATCGGGAGACCATTGGAGCGGTTCGTTCTTGCCACGAACAAAAAGCTGCGCCGGTTTATCGTCGGAGTTGGGGCCGACGAGCCAAACTTGGTTGTTCTTGGCATAGGCGATGCGCCCCTGGACGGAGATTCGCACGGTGTCGCCGGCGTCAATCTTTCTTGGTGTTCCGCCGCTCCAAGATACAAGCCAGATGTCCTCTTCCGTGCCGGAAGGATTGGTGGTGGGGTTTGGATATTCGCCC
>DATLVJ010000262.1:0-4274 GCA_035577585.1 Candidatus Limnocylindrales bacterium | reverse complement strand
GCAGCGTCAGCTTGCAAGCGTGGGTGCGGAAGTTTCACGGCTTGAGGCGGAGCGCGCCTCCACCGACCACCAGGTGACGTTTGCGCAAGTGCTCTTTTCAATGCGAGAAGAAGTTAATCCTCCCGTCGAAAGTGTAGCCGCCGAATTCCGAGCCGCGGCCAGTACGGGCTTCTCTGACGCATTAAGCAGCCTCTCGGCGATTCTGCTCTTTGTGATCAGCCGGGGCCCAGTCACTTTATTGTGGGTTGTGCTGGTATTTTTCCCCGGCCGGTGGATGTGGAGGAAATGGCATCCGGCAAACGAGCCCCGGCCTGGCATGCCAGAAGGGGCTTCCGCTTGATGAGGGCCAAGATCCTTTCGCAATTCCTAAAGTCTGTAGGAAGCCGGCCTAAGTCTGTGGAATTTTGTAGATTTCAGAGTGCCGATTTGGGTCAGGGATCAAAGAGTGCGATTTAAGTTCTTAGCTTTCATGTATTAGCAAGGATTTGAGGATAACCCCAGCCGGTGGCAAGAGGCGTGCATCTGTTACAGACAATTCATGAGATTGGCTTCCCGGGGTGGCCGGACATCAACCTCGACTGATGGACCGGTTTATTGGGGGGTCGAATCACTATAAGGGGGGCTTGCACCGGCCCCCTTTTTTATTTGCCCCGCTTGGTATTTCCCGCCTGGTCGTAACTTAGTTCCTTCCCTCTTTGTGCCTTTGATCGACAAGTTCTCGCTTAAAACCGGGGTAGAGGTAGGGGTTCTTGCCGGCGCTATCGTGGACCAAAAAAGTGAGCGGCCGGTGGGGGTGCCGGCCGCTCTGGCGTGGGGGATGGAGGGTACTTAGCTGGAAGATCGGTCGTGCGACTTCGGGGGAGCCGGTCGTTCCACTGCGCTCGCAAGCAGCAGAACAACGCACAGGAGCAAGATCAGAATGATCATCCACCCACCCGCTGTCGAACCTGTCTCCCAACTACAGTTACGAGTGTGCCGGCGGCGAGTGCGGGCGTCTCTAGTCCGGGAGGTTCAATTGGACCGGTACTTCCCGCTAGGACCAAAGTTACAGTCCCTGGGGGGTCTCGGCAACCGGCGGACAGTTTAGATTCGGGCACGCTGAGTGCAGCGGCTCGCCCCGTAAACCCGTTCGGGGTGTAGAGAACACACCTCAGAAGGCGGGCCCTACACAAGAAGAGACGGTTAAGTCTGGTCGTCGAAAGTCGACGCTGGCCTCCGGTCTACGGTATTCTTTCAGGGCCATGCATGATCTGAGTTATTTTCGGGAACATCTGGATGCCTTCGCCGAGATGGCGAAGAAGCGTAATATGACGCTGGATTTGGAGGGCTTCCGGGCGCTCGATAAACAGCGGCGCGAAATGATCACGGAAAATGAGAAGCGCAAGGCCCAGCGAAATAAGGCCAGCGATGAAATCGCTCGCTTAAAGAAGGAAAAACAGAACGCCGACGCGTTGATCGCGGAGATGAAGCAGGTATCCGAGCTGATCAAGCAAACAGACGTGAAAGTGGATGAGCTGGACGCCCAGCAAAAAGAGCTGCTGCTGATAATCCCCAATATTCCGCATTCGAGCGTGCCCTATGGCAAGGGGGCTGAGGACAACAAAGAAGTCCGCCGCTGGGGAACGCCTCCAAAGTTTGATTTTCAACCAAAACCGCATTGGGAAGTGGGCGAACGGGCCGGTATTTTAGACCTGGAAGCCGCGGCGCGCATTACCGGAGCGAGATTTGCGGTCTACAAGAGCTGGGGAGCGCGCCTGGAGCGAGCGCTGGCGAATTTTTTTCTGGATGTGCACACCCAAGAACACGGCTACACCGAGATTCTGCCCCCATTCCTGGTAAATACGGCCTCGCTGATGGGCGCTGGGCAATTACCGAAATTTGCGGCGGATTTGTTCAAATTGCAGGACACCGATTTCAGGCTGACACCGACTTCCGAGGTGGAACTTCACAATCTCTATCGCGATCTGACGTTAACGGAAGACCAGTTGCCGATCCACCTCGCGGCCTGGACAGCGTGTTTCCGCTCGGAGGCGGGCGCGGCCGGAAAAGATACGCGCGGCATCCTGCGGCAGCATCAGTTTCAAAAAGTGGAAATGTTTAAGTTCACGCATCCGGAGAAGAGTTACGAGGAGCACGAAGCGTTGGTGCGGAACGCCGAAACTATTTTGGAGAAGCTGGGCTTGCATTACCGCACCGTGCTGCTTTCCACGGGAGATATGGGTTTCGCATCGGCGAAAACTTACGATCTGGAGGTGTGGCTGCCTTCCAGCAACGAATTCCGCGAGATATCCTCCTGCTCCAATTGCGAAGCGTTTCAGGCGCGGCGCGCTGGGATACGGTTCAAACCCAAGGGCGGCGGGAAAAGCGAGTTCGTGCACACACTGAACGGGTCTGGATTGGCGGTTGGGCGCACGTGGATCGCGGTGGTGGAAAATTATCAGCAGGCGAATGGTTCCATCACAATCCCGGAAGTTTTGAAGCCGTACATGGGAATCGACCGAATTCCGGGGCCAAAATAGGGATTCGGCCTTGCCGATCGCACGCTGCTTGCAATTCACTGAATTTACAACACTTACAGGGGTTCTAGCTCTGGAATCCTGTCCATTCGCCCGTTCTTCGCACCACGCAACTTCTTGAATCCACAGCTTTTCGTTTGACTCCCCGGAAGGGCCTGCATACACTCGGCTCAACGCTGCTAAACGGCAAAATGTGTGGAATGCCTCAGGCGGCGCCTGCATATCCGATGATATTTATTGCGCGCATTCTACGGTTTCTGTTTTGGGTACTGATCGTTTCGTGGGGCGTTTCCCTGCTGCGACGCCTGGTGAGCCGCATGGGCGGCGCCGCTGCGAGCAGGCAGCAGCCGATTGATGTGCCGAACGATACAGTCTCGCGAAAGTTGGTTCGAGACCCGGTGTGCGGAATGCACCTTGCCGAACCCCTGGCGATTGCGGAGCGCAGCGGCAGCGGAGAGCCGGTGTACTTTTGCTCCGAAGAGTGCCGCAACAAATTTATGGATGCGCCGAGGAAGTTCGCGGCCAATGCCTGATTTTGTTTGAAGCAAGAGAAGTGCAGCAGGGCAGCACGCAGGCAAATTCAGATACGAGCAGAGGAAAGGACCGAAGCTGATGGCCACGGTCGCAAAACCCCCCGTTCCAACCCGACCCACGGGCGCTCCACCGATGGTGCCGCGGATTGCTCCTCGCGAGGAATTAAATCCTTTCCGCATCGCGCAGATTCAGTTTGATATCGCGGCGGAAGTGCTGAAGCTGGATCCCGGTCTGCGCCAGGTGCTGCGGACTCCGAAACGCATTCTGGAAGTTTCGCTGCCCACGAAAATGGACAACGGTCAGGTGAAGGTGCTGACCGGGTTCCGCGTGCAGCACAACGTTTCGCGAGGGCCGGGCAAAGGCGGCATCCGTTTCCATCCCAACGTAACGCTGGATGAAGTGAAAGCGCTGGCGGCGTGGATGACGTGGAAGACGGCGGTGGTGAATGTGCCGTTCGGCGGCGCCAAGGGCGGAATCATCTGCGATCCGAAGCGCATGTCGAAAAGCGAATTGGAGCGAATGACGCGGCGATTCGCCAGCGAAATTTTGCCCTTGATCGGGCCGGATCAGGACATTCCCGCGCCGGATGTCTACACCGACGCACAGACCATGGCGTGGATTATGGACACCTACTCCATGATGGTCGGCCACACCGTGCCGGGCGTCGTCACGGGCAAGCCGATTTCGATCGGCGGTTCGCTGGGACGCGCGGAAGCGACGGCGCGCGGCTTGGTGTACGTGGTGGAAGAAGCGTGCAAACTGAAAAAGCTTCCGCTGCGCGGCGCAACGGTGGCGATTCAGGGATTCGGCAACGCGGGCGCGACGGCGGCGCGGCTGCTGTTTGAGAAGAAAGCGAAAATCGTGGCGTTGAGCGATACCCGCGGCGGCGTTACCAATCCGCGCGGGATCGATCCGATCAAAGCGCTGCGGTACAAGGAACGGTCCGGAACCGTCGTGGGCATGCCGGGCGCCTCGCGGATCTCCAATGACGACCTGATCACGATGAAATGCGACATTCTGATTCCGGCGGCGCTGGAAAATATCATCACGCTGAACAACGCTGAAGCGGTGAAAGCACGCATCGTGGCGGAAGCGGCGAACGGGCCGACGACTCCGCACGCAGACGAAATTCTGGCGCGGCGTGGTATTACCGTGCTGCCGGATATTCTGGCCAATGCCGGCGGCGTGACGGTCAGCTACTTCGAGTGGGTGCAGGACTTCTCG
>DATLVJ010000261.1:0-10531 GCA_035577585.1 Candidatus Limnocylindrales bacterium | reverse complement strand
GTAAAACATCGATCGCGGCGCGACTCGTCTCCGGGTGGAAATAGTTATTAAAGGTGTCCACCCACAAAATTACCTCGCGGCCTTGGTTCTTTGACGAACCAGCCCCATTCCCCCTTTCCGAGCCGCAAACAGGAATTCCCTCTTTGCCGGCCCATTTTCGAAAGCTGCGGGAGGCGAATTGAGGCAAATGCCGCTCAGGGGCCAACCGCAAGGCATTGCGTAACAAATTGCTAAACCCCGGGGACGTGCCGAGAAAGTTCGCGAGATTGGGCGCAATGGAAGCGAGCCGCGCCCAGCGGTCGATCATTCCAAACGCGTACGCACGCAATGGCCGTATCCTGTCCTCGTAGTAGTGGGAGAGAAACTCTGCTTTGTAGGTTGCGATGTCCACATTTGCCGGACATTCGGATTTGCACGCCTTACAAGAAAGACACAAGTCCAGCGCTTTCTTCACTGGCTCGCTGCGCCAACCATTTCCGACTACTTCTCCCTGAAGCATCTCAAAGAGCATATGCGCACGCCCCCGCGTGCTGTGCTCTTCCTCAAGCGTGACCATGTAACTCGGGCACATCGAGCCACCGGCATGCTTCCGGCATGCTCCGAGTCCGATGCATCGCAAAGCGGCTTTCGCGAAGGATCCCTCGTCCTCAAGAAATTTGAAGTGAGTCTCCGGCTCAAGCGGTTTGTAGTCAGCCCCGAGCCGCAGATTCTCTGTGGGAAGATACGGATCAACAACCTTATGCGGGTTCAACTTGTTGGCTGGGTCCCATGTCAATTTGAATTCTTGAAAAGCCCGGATCAGTTCCGCCCCGAACATTTTCGGAAGTAACGCTGCGCGCGATTGCCCGTCTCCATGCTCGCCTGATAGTGATCCGCCAAAGCTGACCACCAAATCGGCAGCTTGTTCCACAAATTCTCCGTACTTGCGAATACCGCTTTCGCTCTGGAGATCGAAGCTCACACGCATGTGGATACAGCCGTGACCGAAGTGCCCATAAAATGCTCCGCGGTAGCCGTATTCATTCATTAGCCTTCGAATCTCGCGGAGATAAGCGCCGAGTTTTTCGGGGGCCACTGCTGCGTCGTCCCAGCCTTCCCATTCGGCCGGTGCCCCGGGTGCAAACGCAGCCGCGCGTGGACCGGATTCGCGTATCTGCCAGACCGCACGCGCTTCATTCTCCGTGTAAAGTCTTGAAGTGGGCGGTTCTGGCGATTGCTCCAAGCGATCGATCAGCTGAAGTGCCAACTTTTTTGATTCGTTCGCATCATTGGCGCCGAATTCTACGAGTAAAAATCCACGCCCTTCCGGCAGGAGCTCAAGATTGGACGCTCCCTTTTTCCGGAGACCGTCGACTATGCTTCCTTCAAAGCCTTCCAGCCCGATCGGATGAAATGGCAGGATCTCTGGAACGTGATCCGCGGCGTGAAACGCATCAGCGTACCCGAGTGCGACCAGGCTCCTGAATGGAGGCCTGGGGATTAGCTTGAGTTTCGCTTCGAGGACGATCGCGCAGGTGCCTTCTGTCCCCACCAAGGCACGCGCCGTATGGAAACCGCTTTCCGGCAATAGCTCATCGAGGTTGTATCCCGAAACGCGTCTCGGAATTTTCGGAAAACGCGCGCGCACCAGGTCGCCATATTGATCGCGAATTTTGCGCAAGCCGGCGTAAATTTCGCCAGGGCGACCGCCTTTCTGGATGATACGGTCAAACTCCTCATCCGACGTTGCTCCGACCGTGAGTTGAGTCCCGTCGTAAAGCAGAATTCGCAGTTCTTCGACATTGTCGACGGTCTTGCCGCCTAGCAAAGAGTGGGTGCCACAGGAATTGTTACCGATCATCCCGCCGATTGTGCAGCGGCTGTGCGTTGAAGGGTCGGGCGCAAACATCAGTCCATGTTTCAAAACCTGGCTCTGGAGAACGTCCAGAACGATTCCCGGCTGGACCCTTGCGACCCTGTTCAGCGCATCGATCTCGAGCACTCGATTCATGTACTTCGTAAAATCCAACACCACCGCAACGTTACAGCACTGCCCCGCCAGGCTGGTGCCCGCGCCGCGCGGTAATACCGGAGCACCGTATTTTCTGCACGCCGCCACAGCACTGACCACGTCGTTAGCATCGCGCGGGATCACCAGACCAATCGGAATCTGACGGTAGTTCGAACCGTCGGTGGCATACAATGCACGGCTTCCCTTATCAAAGCGCACTTCGCCGCGTACCGTAGTCTTCAATTCCCTTTCCAGTCCAGCAGCTTCCGAAAACGAATCGACGGGCTTGGCATGCGAACTCAGCGGTAGTGGGACCAGTGATTGCAAGGTTTCAGTGATTCGCTTTCCCCGAAGAATTCCGGCAAACAGGCGTTAGCTTCTAACGCTAAGCAACCGCGCCCACAGCCGGCGTTTCTGCCATTTGGCCGATCGCAAGTTTTTCTCCCGGCTTCATCCAAAACGCCGCGATTGAGCCTAAAACAAGTAGTCCGATGCTTCCCAGAAAGGGCAGCTCCCAGTTACCGGTTCGATCGATTACATACCCAAAAACCAAGGGCGAGACAATGGCGGCCAAAGCCGACCCTGAATTCATCAAACCGCTCGCCGACCCGGAAAATCGAGGTGCAATGTCCATGGGGATAGCCCACATGGCGCCTACCGTGAACTCCGACCAGAAAAAGCCCAGGCTCAGAAAGATCGCTGCCCAATTCACATTGTGAATGAACAAAACCGGGATCATCGAAAGCAGCGAACAGATGAAACAGCCGACCACGAGATTACGACGGGCTTTGTTCATGTCGCCCGTTTTCCTCAAAATTCGATCGCTCACCACGCCGCCCAGCGCGTCACCCACTACGCCTCCAAAGAAGACACCTGCAGAGAATAAAGCTGAACTCTTCAGATCCTGCCCATAGCTGTGAAAAAAGAAGGACGGAATCCACGCAAGATACAGCCAAAGAGTCCACGCATAGCAAAAATACACCAACGTCACCGGAAACATGCGACGTGACAAAGAAAGCCAGGGAACTGGCGCTTTCGGCGCTTTTATTCGATCAGCGTAGCTGGGCAGGCGTTCAAGTTCTCTGGGGGTGATGTGCGGGTGATTGCGTGGATCATCTCGAAAGTAGGATATCCAGGCCACCGCCCACGCTAAGCTTACAGCTCCCAGGATGAAAAAAGACCCCCTCCACGTAAACATCGTCATCAACCACACGACTAGAGGAGGTGTTATTGCATTGCCTAGTCGCGCACACGAGTGCGTGATTCCCTGCGCGAAACCCCGACTCTCTTTTGCGGTCCAGTCAGACAGCGCTCGGGTGGCCGTTGGAAAGGTGGCTCCCTCCCCAAAGCCAAGCATGACCCTGGCGAACAGCAGGGTTCCCAGGCCGCTAACGAGGCCAGTCAGTAGCGTGGAGAGCGCCCAAATGATAGCCGAGACGGTTAGCGTCCCCCGCGCGCCGAAGCGGTCGCTCACCCATCCTCCGATGATCTGGAAGATGAGATATGGATAAGCGAATGCCGAGAAGACCAGGCCCACCTGTGTGTTGTTGAGATGCAGATCGCGTTGAAACGCAGAAGCTGCCGTGCTTACATTCACCCGGTCGATGTAGGTGAGCCCATACATCAGGCAGAGCAGAGCGAGCACCGCGGTGGTTGCCGACAATTTTCTAAGACGCATTTCCCATTACCCCTCGCACCATTTCAATAAGGAGCGTCGGCAAGAACTCGGATTATAGACAGTTCTTCAGTCAATAAATGCTTAAGTTTTGCTTAATAAATCTTTAGGAACAACTTCTCCTTTCAATAATTTTGTATGCTCGAAATGTTCGTGCCGCTGATTGAATCTCCGAGCGTAATTAATGGCCGATTTATGTTGGAGGGCCCAATATGTCTCCGAACTTCGCCGTACAGTCGGGGTTGACGGGATGAGTGATCTGTTCCCTTCGCACCGCAGGGACGTGAGAGTGATTCGATGTGGTAATCACACATGTCAGTCCTCCACGTGATGCGAATTATCCGGCTAACGCAATCTTCGGTGTTGGACGGCCGTAGATTTGCATTTCCGATCGTTCGATGCCGCAAGCCAACGAACGAGGAAGGTCCATCACGCTTGTGGCATGCAAGCTAAGGAGAATAGTAGATGCAATTAATGAAGAGAAAAATGAGCATCCACGCTGCGCTCATGTTCACTCTGTTCGCGATCTTGGGGTCGAACGCTTCCGCCCAGCAGCCATCGAAAGAATATGTAAATCGTCAGGCGCCGATGGAACGTATGTCAGGCCTTTTGAGACTGGTCGACACCATCCCGATTCCGACCGAAGGCTATATGGACCATCTCAGCTATGACTTGAAAGGCCAGCATCTATTTCTCTCTGCGGAAAACAACCAAGAAATTGTGGTCATCGATATGAAAGCTGGCAAGGTGATCCGCGAGACGAAAGTCAGTGGAAATCCTCGCAAACCATTCTTCGACGCAACAACGAATGAACTATGGGTGGATCTCGGCGACAACACGGTGGTTGCTCTGGACGGAACTACGTTTGAGGTCACCAAGACTATTGAGCTGACGGGCGGAAAGAATGCGCCGGGCAGAGACCCGGATAACGGGGCATTTGACGCGGCCAGAGGGATCTATTACGTGGCTGTCAGGACCAGGGTCGAAGGCATGAAAGAGGGCTCGATCGAGATTATCGACACCAAAGCAGCCAAGCTGGTGGGTAGCATCAGAATGGATGGCCAGGAACCTGCCGCCATCGCGTTGGACCCAGCGGCAAACCGGCTCTACGCAGGAATGGGAGACATTGTAAACGGTGAAAGCGTCGTAAAAGTGGTGGATACGGCGAAGCGCGAGATTGTTGCGGTCTGGTCGACCGCCGGGGGCCCGCAGCCTCACGTCGCGGGTCTCGATGCGGCCCATCATCGCCTGTTTATGGGTAGCCGGTTGGGAGGCGGACATAACGTCGATCCAGGTAAGTTGGTCATCATGAATACAGATGATGGAAAAGTGGTTCAAACGCTGGACGCGCCGGGCGGTGGCGATGAGATTTTTTACGATGCACCTTCCAAACGGATCTACTTCTCAGGAAGCACTGGGACCCTGGCGGTGTTTCACGAGGATGACCCTGACCACTTCCGCTTGCTCGGAAAAGTGCCAACTGGGGCAATCGCTAAGTCCGGGATTTGGATCCCGGAAATGAAACGATATTATGCGGCGGTTCCTAAACACCTCGTTCAGCTCATTCCTACAACCAAGTACGGGATCAAAGACTGGATAACTGAAGAAGCCCACATGATGGTTTTCGAAGAAATTCCGTGAGGGGTTGAACGAAGTGACGACACCCATATTCCAGCTTCATTGGCTGCGTGCATTTGAGTGCGGTTCACGGTACGAAAATCTTTCGCGTTTCTGATTTACATCACAGACCAATCTAAATCTAAAAGGAGGGTTTCAAATGAAGCGTTTGAATTTTGGTTACCTTGCAAGGATTTTATTCCTCGCGTCACTTAGTGCGAGTTTACTGCCGTCCCTTTATGCGCAGCCAAAGCCCGGGGCCTCTGGCTACCACCTGATCAGGACGATTTCTCTCCCGCCAGCTCCAGGTGGCGGCGAATATTATGATTACATTACCGTCGACGATGCAGCGCGCCGTGTTTACGTCTCGCACGGAACTGAGGTGGTTGTTCTGAATGCCGACGATTACTCCGTGGTGGGTAAGGTCGAAGGAATGACGCGCTCGCACGGCATCGCGATCGTGCAGGAGCTTGGCAAGGGATTCGTCACGGACGGAGATTCCAAACCAGGCGCCAAACCTCAGCAGGTCGTCATATTTGATTTGAAGACATTAAAAGTCACCGGGAAGGTTTCGACCGACCAGCCGGATACGGATGCGATCATTTACGAGCCGGTGACTAAGCACATCTTCACCTTCAACGGCGACAGTCAAAATACCACCGTCATCGATCCGGTTAAGCAAGTTGTGATTACGAATATCGATCTTGGCGGCGCGGTTGAGTTCCCAGCCGTAGATGGCAAGGGCATGGTCTACGACAACAATTCGGACAAAAACGAAGTTGTGGCAATTGACGCACGCACCAACAAAGTCATGGCGCGTTGGCCGACCAAACCCGCGGGGCATCCCGTCTCCCTGACAATGGACAAAAAAAATCGCCGCCTGTTTTCGGGTGGACGTGGCGCACAATTCATAGCCATGATGGACGCCGACACAGGAAAAGTCCTGCAGTCCTATCCTATTTCCGCAGGCGTGGATGCCAACGACTTCGATTCTGCGACCGGGCTGTTGTTCGTATCGACGAAGGAAGGCATTCTGCACATTTACCACGAAGATTCACCGGAAAAGCTCAGCGAGATTGAAGCCATTAAGACGGAATATGGCGCGAAAACGTTGCAGGTTGATCCAAAGACTCATAGCGTTTTCCTCTCGACTTCGGATTTCAATCCGCCCGCCGCTGCAACGCAAAAGCAGCCTCATCCACAGCCAACACCGAAGCCGGGCAACTTTAGAGTGCTCGTATATAGCCGATAAGGGATTCCAGTTGGGCTTGTCCAATTGCCCTTCCCTCATCGCCCTGCCCCGTTTGTCTGCCTGCAAGTCTTTACTGCGCGGCAGAAGGCATGATCAGGCGAGGGAAGGCTCGGGCCAGGTGCCAACCGTTTTTGCGGCAGGGATCTTGTGAAATTAGGGATTAAGTAGCGGGCGGGCCTATAAACTACATGTTCCTCCACCAGTTGCGGACAGGCCGCCAAACCAGGGAACGAAGGTTACACGGCATTCCTACCTTTACATGGCACAACGCTTTCATAGACCGTTGTGGCTCCAGATCGCTCCTGATTAAGGTGGCGTGACGGCGGTGTCCCAAACCGCCGCCTCAGGATGTTCCTCACCGATGAACGAATTTCCGGGAAATGAGAATGTGGATTGCCACAGAATTCATGGACTTTTTCCAACCCACAATCCAACCTACAGCATACGATGTTTTGTACGACTTCCGCGTATTTTGGCAGTCCCCGCGGTCTTGTAAGTTGTTGCGAAACCTAACCATGGTACGCGGTCACGGCAGAGGTCGCGAGTTCGAGTCTCGTCGTCCCCGCCATAATTTCTTGAAACATCAGAACTTTCATCAACACCCTACCGGATTGGGGTGTCCCCGAGCGTTTGTTTGTGTGGCTTCAGAATTCTCGCCGCGCGGTCATCCGCTGGGAATACTACGCAGAGAATTTCCTCGGGATGGTGCAGCTTACTTGCGCCGTCATCCTCCAGGGGTATTTATGAGATGGCTTCTAGTTTGATGGGATTTACTTTGGAGAAAAAGAGCTCGCTCCATGTGAAGTACGCGCATTCCGGTTTCGGGGATTGGAAGTAAAAGTACTTCTTATCTTTTCACCGGGGTAGATGCCAAAAACTGTACGGTAACTCTAAGACCGATCGGGAGTGAGAGCGGGTTGCCCTCTAAGCCGATCACCGCCTCCAGGATATCGCGGTCGCTTTTGTCAGAAGGGTCGCCCGTGGAAATGCTCTTCCTGCCCATCATTGAAGAAATTCTTACCACCGATCCATTAAGCCTTTTTCCATCGAGAGCGTCTGCCTGGATAACCACCTTCTGTCCGACCGACACCTTGTCAACGTCACTTTCGTCAATTTCTGCCTTAATGCGCCTGGCGGAAGTATCCGCGAGGCTGAATAGTGGGCGCGGAGTGACGGTGCTAAAAGACTCGCCGCGTCTTGCGTAGACCCTCAAGACGGTTCCGTCGATCGGAGCAAGAATTGAGCACTTTTCGATACGCTCCTGGACTGTGCGAGTGCGGCCCTCTGCCGCGACGACCTCAGCATCGGCTTTGGCCTGATCTTCCTGAAGCGGCGGCGCAGCAAGCAATTCCTCGGTTCGAACAGCTGCTTTCAGGTTGGCATCGGCCACGCCCAGATCGCGGACAGCTTGCTCGTAGGAAGACCGGGAAATCTGTTCCTTTTGATACAGAGCGCGCTGCATCTCCAGCCGCGATTTGGCCTCTTCAAATGTAGCGCGGGCGGCGGCCGTCTTTTCACTGGCTATTTTCTTTTCTTCATCACGCGCGCCCCGCAATATCCTGGTTCTCGCCTGGCGAGCGCTATCGGCCTCGGCCGTCGCCGTTTGTAAATTCGCCTGCAAATCGTCGCAGCCAATCTCGCCGAGCAAGGTTCCTCTTTTTACGTACTGACCTTCTTTCACGTAAACGGCCTTCAGGATGCCATCCGCGGCAGCCCCTACCTGCGTTGTTTCCGAAGCTCCCTCTACTCTTCCGGGCGAGGCAAAGACGACTCTCGCGGGTGAGTTATCGAAACCTATCCCCCGGGCTTGGACCGAATTCCTGTTCCGCGTTGTCCCCAGGAACGCGATAACCACAATCACCAGGACGAGCGCGACCACGCCAATGCCCCATCTGCTGCGGGCCGTCATATGTTTTTCTCCTCTTGTTCCACCTGGCCATGGCATAGGTTGATTGTGCGATCGGCAAATTCTTGCCATCGCGGATCGTGCGTCACGACAACAACGGTTCTCCCCTCTTTATCAACCTGGTTTCGGAGAAGCTGACAGATACTTCTTCCGGCCTGGGCATCCAGCGATGCAGTTGGCTCATCCGCAAGGAGAATGGGAGGGTTTCCAGCCAGGGCACGCGCAATTGCAACTCTCTGCTTTTCCCCCGGGCTAAGTTCGTACGGCTCATGGTTGAGCTTTTCCCCCAGTCCGAAACGAACGAGTAAATCTTTTGCCATCTCCATTCGGCCGGGCAGAGTGGGATCGCGAAGTTCGAAGCCGAGGGCAACATTTTCAATCGCGGAAAGGGAGTGAAAAAGTCGAAAGGCTTGGAAAACAAAACTGATTTTCTTTTGCCGGACAGCCGTCCTCTCCGCTTCACTGAGCCCGTTGACCGCGACGCCGTCCACGAAGACTGTCCCCTCATCGGGGGACAATAAACAGCCGAGCAGAGATAGCAAGGTGGTTTTTCCGCTCCCAGAGGGCCCCATGACCAGCGAAAGCGTGCCACGCTCGAAGAATTGCGATACGCCCCGCAGTGCGCGCACCTGTGCTTCTCGCATGCCGAACGATACGCTCGCCCCTTCAACTCCCAAGAAGTTGTCAGGCACGGAACACCCTCCCCGGCTCAACTGTGAGGGCGCTTCGCACGGAAGCGATCGACGCCAGTGAACACATGGCCAGGCTCGGCAAGACCATGACAAGGAGTAACCACCAGGGTGTGTAAATCCACGGAATCAAGGCTTTTGCATAGCCAATACAGGGAACGACCGCCACGAGGCCCAGAATGCTGCCGAGCACTCCGCAAATCAGAGCTTGCGTGAGCACAATGCGCGCCACGAAGGATTGCGACGCGCCAAGGGCTTTTAACGTTGCGTATTCCTCGATGTTCTCCATGGTGTTCGCATAGACGGTCTGGGAGACCACGACAAGGCCAATCAGAAAACCCAACACTGCGGCAGTTAGAATTGCGCCCCCGGCCCCGGTTTTGATCGTCCAGTACATGCGAGATTTGCGCTCAAATTCATCTCTGGTGAGTACATCCACCTCTGGAAGACGCTGCTGAAGGTTCTGCTGCACGTCTGACACCGAATACGCCCTGTCGACACGCAAGAGAATGTACATGGCTTCTTCTGGACCAAAGCCCATGTACCGAGTGGCATTTCGATAGGAAGTAAACAGAAAGGGGACACCAAGGAACGCGCCGTACCCGTGAATCTGACGCTCGATACTGGCACGGTGCCGGTTTACTTCCACTTCTGCAGGCATGGCCGCCACTTGAATCAGATCGCGGTCGCTTACATCGTAAAGGACCGCATCGGGCGACATCCCTTCGGACAACCCGGGCGCATTGGGAACCGGGAACCGCTTTCCTGCATTGGAATCCGCACCAACTAGAGCTACAACCTGTTGCTTTCCGTTTGGTGTGCGATAGACGGCAAAAGCCATGCAGACTCGGCTCGTTTCCAGCACACCTGGAACGCCTGCAGCCATCTCTCTGACTCGGCCTTCGATGGGAGTTCCAAACTCAAACGCCTGCACTCCTCTTGCGGTAATCCAGATGTCGGAGTCGCTGGCATCAATGAGTCTGGATGCTGCCTGCAAAAAACCCGTCAGGAGACTGCCTTGAAACACCATCAGGAATACGGCAAAAGCTACGCCCAGCACCGTTACTGAGAAACGGGCTCGATCGTGAATGATATTTTGCCAGGCAAGTTTCATAAGAACTGGTCTATCCAAACACTTGGAGAGTAAAGAGTGCGCTCTGCGGCTTAACGACGAAGGTTTTTATGCTATAGCTCAGCAGAGAGCTCTTTTCCTGCTCATCGTCCAATGAAATCTGTCGAGCTACTTGGCGGTTGGCTCGCACGCTTGCCACGTCAGGCCTCCTGCCAATAATGTCGCGATCCCCTCGGCGGAAAGCGGCTTGGAAAAATAAAATCCCTGGCCAAATTTACACTGCAGCTTCTTTAACATTGCAAATTGTTGAATTGTTTCCACTCCCTCTGC
>DATLVJ010000260.1:0-8200 GCA_035577585.1 Candidatus Limnocylindrales bacterium | reverse complement strand
ATGTTGTGTTCGAAACCAAGGGCCTTGGTGTCGATATGGTCCGCGGGAATGGCGTGTTCGACCAGGTAACTCTTCACGCGCTCCACACGGCGCTCGGAAAGTTTCTGGTTGTATTCCTTGCTGCCGCGGATGTCGGCATGTCCCGCCAGGATCAGGTGAGCGTCCGGTCTGTAGGTCAGGTACTTTGTGAAATCGCTGACCAGAGCGTCGAGCGTCTTGATCTGGCTTGGGAGGAGTCCGCCATTAGGCCGCGCCACAGTCGGCTGAGCGGTCGGGAAGTAAATGTCATGCAAGGAGAGCCTGGCTTCGAGCTGCTTGATTTCCGGGTGCTCCTGCACGGTTACTGCCGTGGGCGCGCTTGTGCGGCCGCCGCGGCCGTCATCGGCCGTGCATGTCACGGAGTAATTGCCAGGCGCGAGGCCGGTGGAATCAAACTGCGCAGACGCGCCAGTGCCGGAAATCTGGCCGCCGGTGGTTGCGTAGCTGTAGGTCAGGGGATCGTTGTCCGGGTCGCTGGCGGTGGACTTGATGGCCACGCGCTCGCCCGCAAAAATAGGATTGCGTTCCGGCGCACAAGAAATCACCGGTGGCTGGTTCGGTCGTTTGGCGACGGCTACATCGGTGGCGCAGCTTGCGGTTCCGCCATGGCCGTCATCGACCTTGGCGTTCACCGTATAGTTGCCGATTGCCAGTCCCGAAGGATTCCAGCGCACATCGGCGCCCGTGCCATCCACAGTGCCGCCTGTCGCGGTGTAGCTGTAGGTGAGGGCATCGTTGTCGGCATCGGTCGCGTTCACGTGGATTGCAATTGCGTCCGTGGAGCCTTCAAAGACAGAAGGCTGAGCAGCCGAGCAGGCCGCAACGGGAGGATGGTTCGGCTTTGGCGGAGCCGGAGGATAATCCCACCGCAGAACGAAGCCTGTGCCGACGCGGAAATTGTTCTGACGGCCGCTGGCGCTGAGCAAGCTGCCGGAAAAATTGGTCATCAGATAATCCGCCTGGACGAAGCGCCAGGCCAGATACTTGGTGAGCACGACGTCCACTCCGCCACCGACCGCCAGGGCAAAAGCGCTCTGCGATTTGTCGCCCGTGACCTGGCTGCTGCCGTGTGCCGCGCCGAAGAGAACTTCGCCGAACGGGACAAAGTGATCGAAGCGCCGCAGGTTCAGCCGGGGGCCGAACAGGTAGGTCTGCATGTTCCCGCTGAGGGTCGCGAGCGATGTCGTATTGGTCGTGGTGTCGAGGACAAGAACTTGGCGGTCGAAACGATAGCCGCCGATTTCGCCGACGATGCCCAGCCACTTGTTCGCGTTATAGGCGAACGACCCTGTCGCGCCCAGCTCATTGAAATTGCGGAATGAGCAGGGGCAGAAGTTGATGTAGCTGAACATGCCCGACACTTCGAATCGAGGGGTCAACTGGCCCCACGCGTGGCGGTTCCAGGGATTATTGGACCAATCCGAAAAGACATCTGCCGGTTTGGCCGCCGGCGCCGGCATCGCAAAGAGGTTCGGCGAAGCAGGAGCGATGCTGAAATCACTGGCCGGGACGGCGTTTGTGGACTCTGCCGCTTTGCCGGCGGTTGCTGTGCTCGTGTCTTTTTGCTGCGCACAGATTGGCAGGGCCATCAGAACGCCCATTGCCGCGATTGCACACCATTTGCGCATTGTTTCCTCCATGAACGAAACTACGAATCCCTTGAGTTCTTGCGGCGTCCGTTGATCGGCCTCAGCGAACACGCTGGATGGCGACGCAAGCCAGTACGCGGCAAACCACTTGCTTCTCCAGATTGGGGGCGGTTTCACACCAGTCTTGCAAATAATGGAAGCAGTAGCGAACTGAAACTAGTTGCTGCGGATGAAAGCATATTCCACAAGTTCCTCATTCTGCAAGCAATTCCTATAATGAGCCACTGAGCGTCGATCACGCCGACGCCCCTACCCAATTCGACGCCGCGGCTTGCGATACACTCTACTACCTATGGTTTCCTCTGCTCTGTTGGACTTGAAGTGGACCGGCCAGCCTCGGTGCATAGCCACAGCGCTGCTGCGCTCCGAGCATTTTGCCGCACTCATCGACCCTGGGCCGGGCTCTACGCTCGGCACACTGCGCGAGCAACTCGCCCTGCACGATCTCCGCGTCGCGGACCTGAACGCGATTTTGTTGACGCACATTCATTTGGATCACGCCGGTGGGACCGGCGCTTTGGTTCGGGAAAATCCCGCGGTTCAAGTGTATGTCCACGCGCGCGGGGCGGCGCACATGATCGATCCCGCCAAATTGCTTGACAGCGCCGGACGTTTGTACGGACAAGAGATGCAAAAGCTTTTTGGGGATTTCCTGGCGGTGCCGGAAAGCAATTTACAGATTCTGCAAGGCGGCGAAACTGTGAAGCTCGGCTCTAAGGAACTTCGCGTACTCTATACGCCGGGGCACGCCTCGCACCACGTCACTTATTTTGATCCCTCGGAGAGGGTGGCCTATGTGGGAGACACCGCAGGAATTTGCATCGAGGGTAATCCGTTTATTCTGCCGGCCACGCCGCCACCGGATATTTCCCTGGAATTGTGGACAGCTTCGCTGGAGTCGATCGCGCAATTGCGTCCGCGGCGATTGTTTCTGACTCATTTTGGATATGCGGATCAGCCGGAGGTGCACCTGAGCACCTATCGCGAACGGCTGCAGCATTGGGGAGCACTGTCCGCGGAGATACTCGCCCGCGGACAGGAGCAGAGCGAGGCCATGCGCGCGTTTGGACGCGCGGTGGCCGCGGAGGCGGCGGAATTTCTATCTCCAACGGAACTTTCGCATTATGTTTTCAACGGGGCGCTGCAACTTTCGTGGCTGGGACTGGAACGTTACCACCGTAAGCGCGCGGAAGCCAAAGCCACGGATGCAGCGGGCTAATTTCCGTTGGTGGGAAGATGCAGGCCGAATTCGCGGTGCGCGGCCAGCAATGCTTTCTTGACCGCGCTTTCCTCGATGACAAAAGAGATGTTGCTTTCGCTGGAGCCCTGGGCGATGGCAATAATGTTAACGTTTTCCCTGCCCATGGCTTGAAAGGTCCTGCCGGCAACGCCCGGCGTGCCGCGCATGTTTTCGCCGACCACCGCGACGATAGCAATGTTCGGGTCCACGTTGATATGCTCCACCTTTTCGTGCTTCAAGTCGTCGGCGAATTCCTTGCGCAGCGCTTCGATGGTGCGAGCGGCATCGGAGGAAGAGACGCTGAAACAGATGTCGTTCTGCGAGGAAGATTGCGAAATCATCAGCACGTTGGCGCGCACTTCCGCGATCGTGGAAAAAGTCCGGCCGACAACGTCTGTGAGCCCGACGATCCCGGGACCGCCCAGGCTGATCAGCGTGACGTCGCGAATGGCGGTCAGGGCTTTTACGCCGGTGTTCGCGCCGCCTTTGGGAGTGATCTTGGTGCCGCGTTTTTCGGGCGTAAAACTGTTGCGAATCCAGACCGGGATCGCCGAATCGACCACGGGCTTGAGTGTCTTCGGGTGCAACACTTTCGCACCGAAGAATGCCAGTTCGGCGGCTTCCCGATAGGAGATGCTCGGGATCGTGCGCGCTTCGTTGATCAGGCGGGGATCGGCGGTCAGCACGCCGTCCACATCCGTCCAGATAATCACTTCCTCAGCGTCGAGCGCCGCACCGAGGATGGTGGCGGAATAGTCGGAGCCGCCGCGGCCCAAGGTGGTTAATTCGCCGGCTTCCGTGGAGCCGATGAAACCCGTGACGACCGGAACGATTCCCTTCTCAAGCAGCGGGAAAATTCGCGCCTGCGATTTCACGCGAGATTCTTTCATCAGCGGATCCGCTCCGCCATGGAAGTCGTCGGTGACGATCAGTTCACTGGATTCCACGGCTTCGCCGGGCAACCCGCGTTCCTTGACGGCCGCCGCAACGAGAGGAGCGGACAGGCGTTCGCCAAGGCTGGAAATCGTGTCGAGAGTGCGAGGGGAAAGTTCGCGCAACAATGCGGTGCCTTCGCAGAAGCGCCGGCCGTCGGCGAAAACCTGCCGCATCTTTTCACTGACTACGGCGCGTTCGGCTTCGTTTTTCACGACCGCTTGAAGCGTGCTTTCGTGTTTCGTGGCGAGTTCATCAAGAATGGCGAGAGCGCCTTTGGCATTGCCGGTCTGCGCGGTCTTGGCCGCTTCGATCAGGCGGTTGGTGACGCCGCTCATGGCCGAAACGACGGCCACGCACTTCCCGGCGCGCGCTGCTTCGGCGATGATCTGGGCGGCCCGCGCGATGCAGGCGGCGTCGCCGACCGAGGTGCCTCCGAATTTCATGACTTGTAAAGCCGACTTCATGGTTCTCCCGCGGCTGTGCGGCCAAGCCGGTGGTTGCGTCTAGATGAACTCTACCATCTTAAGGTTCTCCGCCGGGTTGCGCGAATTTCCAGGCATCAATTTTTCCAATCGAATACATGCGGATTTTGCGGTCGGCGGATTGCCCGCCGGGGAGGAACATGCACGCTTTGCAGCAAATGCTAATGTGCCGATTGGCCCGGCGGGACGGTGTCCGCGCCGTTCATTTGCAGAACCGCGACCCAGTCACAGCGACTTTGCGCGCGATAAATAACGCGGGCATTCATGAGATTGGCCACTTCGTCCGGAGAGAGTTCCTGCATCCCCCGAAAGTAATTCCCTTGCGAGCCATGCGCCCGCAAAAAGGGATTCTCCGCTTTGCAGGCCCCTCTCGGGAACATCAGAATGTATTGAGGCCGCTTCTGCCCGGCGGCAAGCAGATCCTCGCGCGTGAAAGAATCAATCTCGGTGGCGTCCAGGGGATGTTTTGAGTAGCCAAGCCACGGTATTGACAGTTCGTCGGATGCCGGCCAGACGCTGACCACCTTCCATTTTTGGCCATTTGAGAACGAAGAGATGGCCGCCTGGTGCAGTGCGACATAGTCCAGGTAGGCCAGATTGTCGTCACGCCGGAACAAATACCGGTCGGTGTAAGGAAACAGGCCAACAACGAAGGCCGCTGCCGTGAGTCCAGCGATGGCCGGCCACCATTTCACCCGCGAGGCAATCCCGGCAACGCAGGTGAGAAAAACCACTGGATAGAGGGGCAATAAATAGCGGGCCAGCGTTACTCCACCAACGATGGAAAGCATCAGGACATAGCCAGCGGTCAACATGGCGAATATCAGCCAACCGCGCGTGTTTTGCGCTGGCGCACCCGGAACCGGCAAGCGCGAGCGCGCCGCGAAAATGACGGCGGTACATGCAGTCAGTATAAAGAGGTTCAGAAAACCCAGCAGATGCCAAAGATGCTGGACGGAGGCCAGGAGAATTCGGACAGGGCGGGCGGCGCCATCCAAGTTATAGCGCACATAGTACGGGTCGCCAAAAATGGTGCCGGACACGTGATGCAACCAAGCGAACCAAGCCACCAATACCAGGAATGGCAGCAGGAGAGGAATTCCCGCCCGCAAGGCGGAGCGAATAGACGCGCCGAATCTCTGGTTGCGATCGAGAAGCGCCAGGATGAAATCTACCGCCAGCACGGCGCAGGGAGCGACAATTGCGGTCTCCTTCGCCAACACCGCCAGGGTGAAGAAGACAGCCGTTTCCCAGCGCCGCCCTTGCAGGCAAGCCACGAGGCCCCAAAGAGTCAGCCCAGCGGCGGCCATGTCCAACTGCACGAGCGTGCTTTCGACGAAGAAGACGGGGTAAATCGCGGTCAAGACAGTGACGGCGATGGGGACAGCTCCGGTGGTGAAGAGCCGTGACAGGCGGTAGACGGCGGCGAGGGTGATGGCGGAGACCGCGAGCATAGAGCTGCGCGCGACCAGAATGCTGAAACCGAAAAGTTTCCACCAGATGGCAATCCAGAGATAGACCAGCGGCGGATGCGACTCAACCGGAACGGAAACTGGTACAAGTTTACCGGTCAGGAAAAGATCACGAGCCGCCGGTGCGAAATACGTTTCGTCCCAGAAATAAGGAACGCGCAACAGGTTCAAGTGGGCGGCGATTGCGCCCAGCAGCAGAACCAACAAGGATGGCCATCCAAAGAAACCGGCGCGACTCTGAGTATTTGCCGCGCGAGTTTCACGACCTTGGGTCATGCCGGCTCCTGAACAGAGGATTTCGCAACATGCCTGAGTCTACCGCAGTGTCGTGGTTCTACGAACGAGGGTCTTGGAATGGTTGGAATGTGCGGCAAGTCTTTCGTTGCAAGATCGAATCGCGTTTAGAGAAACATTTTTCTATTGGCGGCCAGCGATTTGAAACCAAGAATTGAGCGGTCCCGAAAAAGTGCATCCCGTTTCAATCCGCTTTGACGTGGAATTGTAATTCAAGAATTCCGCTTTGAAGAGAAATAAGAAAATCAAAGAGAAATAGAAATGCATTTCTTGTGGCGGTTTGTTTTTCCGTCGTTGACGGGCTGGACGATTGAGTTGTGGGCGAATGCGGGGTTGAGAGGGGATGACAGGATGTGTGGAAACCGGGAACGCCATTCCGGAAAATGGCGTTCCCAGGGGTAGGGCGAAGAGCTTGTCAGTGCTAAGTCACTCATTTTTATACAGATAAATGGAGGAGCGAGGAAAAAGAAGAAAACGCAAAAAAGTGCTTGCATTTGATTTAGTGTTGTAGTTAAGTATAACACCATGATGCTTGTTCACATTCTTGAACTTCTCACTGACGCGGTTTTTTGCGGGTGGGAGCAGGTGGAATGGGCGATTGCCTCGCACATTTGCGATTCTTTGCTCAGGCATATCAGGAACCACTGATGGAACGCGAATGGAACGACAGCCAGCCGATTTACCGCCAGCTTCGCGACCGCGTGGTAGCGATGATTCTTGACGGCGTGCTGAAAGAGGGCGACCCGCTGCCATCGGTGCGCAACGTCGCGGCGGAGTATCGCGTGAATCCTTTGACGGTGCTGAAGGGCTACCAGCAACTGGTAGACGAACAACTGGTGGAAAGCCGGCGAGGCCGCGGGATGTTCATCAACGCCGGAGCGCGGAAGCTGCTGCTGCGGGGCGAACGGGAAAAATTTCTTTCGGAAGAGTGGCCGCGCGTGCACGCAACCATTCAGCGGCTTGGATTGACGCCGGAAGAGCTGTTGAAAGCCGGAGAGAACGGGAAGCCGCCGGCGGATTCTTCAGAGGAGGAGCGCTAAGCCATGGCATGCATCGAAGCACGGGGGCTCCGCAAAGCCTTTGGCACTACGGTCGCGGTGGACGGCGTGGATCTGCGGGTGGAAGAAGGCCGGATCCTGGGGCTGATCGGGCCGAACGGCGCCGGCAAGACCACCGCGTTGAACGCGATTCTGGGACTCACCGCGTATCAGGGAGAGCTGCGGGTGCTGGGACGCGACCCGTGGATGGAACGCGACCGGCTGATGCGCGATGTCTGTTTCATCGCGGATGTGGCGGTGTTGCCGCGCTGGCTGCGGGTTTCGCAGGCGCTGGATTACGTGGGCGGAGTGCATCCGCGATTCGATCGAGCGAAAGCGGAAGGATTTCTGGCGAAAACGACGATCAAGCGGACCAGCAGGGTGAGGGAATTGTCGAAGGGCATGGTGGCGCAACTGCACCTGGCGCTGGTGATGGCGATTGACGCGAGGCTGCTGGTGTTGGATGAGCCGACGCTGGGGCTGGACATTCTGTATCGCAAGCAGTTTTACGATTCGCTGTTGAACGATTATTTCGACCGCACGCGAACGATTGTGGTGACGACGCACCAAGTGGAAGAGATCCAGGACGTGTTGACGGACCTGATGTTCATTAACCGGGGGCGGATTGTGCTGAGCTGCAGCATGGAAGAGTTCGAGCGACGATACGTGGAAGTGATGGTGCATCCGGAAAAGATTGCAGCGGCGCGAGCGCTGAGGCCGATTCACGAACGGCAGGCGCTGGGCCGAAGCATTCTGCTGTTCGATCGGGTGGAGCGTGGTCAACTGGCGGGGCTTGGCGACGTACGCACACCGGGCATCGCCGAGCTGTTTGTTGCCGTGATGGGCAATCAGCACGGCGCGGCCGAAGGAGCGGCACAATGACGACTCCGGCAAATCCTGTGCCAGGGAATTCGCTCGAGGGACAAGCGAGTTCGGATGCGGTGATGTCCGCGACCCGGCCATTCTACTGGTCGGTGCGGCGGGAAGTGTGGGAGAACCGTTCGATCTACATTGCGCCGCTGGCTGCCGCAGGCGTGGCCATGCTGGGGTT
>DATLVJ010000259.1:0-3965 GCA_035577585.1 Candidatus Limnocylindrales bacterium | reverse complement strand
TGGCGCAATCGAATCTGTCGGCCAGCCGTTTCGCGGGAAAATAATCGAGCCACTCGTAGCGGCCACTTCTTGCCCTGAGCGCATGCGAAGGGTCGAGCTTGCCCTGACGAAAGAACGGGTGGCCCCGCCCAGTTCAGGCCCTCGCGGTTTCCAGTCCCAATGCCTGCGTCCGCTTCAGCGCAGCGGCCAGGTCATATATCACGGAGCTGGTGCAAACCTCATAGTAATGGTGATCCGAAGTCTTCCCGATTTTTCCGTCCGGCAACAATTCCCTCGCTAAACCTTCGCGCACGACCAGCAGTTCCACCGACTCGCCCATCGGCACTTCGCCGTAATAGAGCGTCACATCCTGCTTGGCCCAGGGCATATCCAGTTTTGTGACGAGTTTTTCAAGCGAAATCTCTTCCGACAATTTCTGGAATCCCTCGTCATTCAATTCAATTCCATTCATGTTAAACCGCACCAAAAATTCGTCCAACTCTTCCGCCGAAGCTCCTTCGAGCGCCGTTAAAAACTGGAACACGGAAAAATGCGTTTTCTGGCCGGTCAGCATGCGCTTGGCCAACTTAGCACAGCCGGAAAGCCGGTCCGAAACATTCAGCGCCTTCGAAATCATGATGCGTGCGTCACCGTCGGTCCAATACGTCGGCGCCGAACCTTGAAACGCAATGCCAATTCCAAGTTCCAAGGGAGGCAAATGAGTCGTGGCCGTCCCATCATTGTAGGAGTTACATACATTCAAGATCTGCTTGGCGAGGGCACAGGCTTTGCCAACTGGTCGGGCATCGCCCTGGGTAGCCTCCGTTTCAAAAATCGCCAGAATGATGGCGTCGCCTTCAATGAACACCTTTTTCGCCGAGTAACGATCCAACAGCTTCTTCACCGGCTCGTGCAGGTTCAGGCTGAAGTGCGAAGCCGGGCTCAATCCCCGAGCCAGCAGATCCTGCGTCATCTTAGTGGAGCCCCGCACGTCCGCCTTGATGATCACGTGCGAAACCACATGGTCGTGCTCGGACTTCACTTCCTCTTTCAGCACGCACTCGTAGAGTTTGTTGTTCAGCCGTGAAAGATCGCGAATCTTTTCCGCGGTCACAAGGTTGATCCGCTCCATGCAAGCGGCCAGGTGCTCGGCGTCGCGCAGGTCCCGCCGCAATCGCAGAAAATCAATCGCAAACCGCAGCACGGCCGCCTGTGTTTCCTCGCGCGAGTAACGGCGGATCCGTTTCGATAATTCCTCCAGCGGTTTCATCGTCAGGCGCTTGGCCGGCACCTGCTTCAATATTTCTTCCACCCGCTTGGCTTCCTCTTTCGAGACCAGCGCTTTGCGCAGTTGCTGTAAGTGGACCGGCGGGCAATAATCACAGGCGATCGGCCGGATTTCGTAGCTCGCCAGGATGTGCGGCATCATTTCGTGCTGTTCCAGGCGGCTCACCAACTGCGCCAGCAACCGCGCCCGTGCGGAGCGTTCGCTGTCGGTCGCATTGGTCACGTCAAACAGTTTGCGCGCGTTTTCCGGCTCGTTCAGGTAGTCGCCGAGTTTCCCCTCGTAGTCCTTCTGCACGAATTCCGCCTGCTTTTTCGCGCGATCCAGCCTCGGCCCCAGGTCCTCCAGTACTTTCTGGAAATGGCGCAGGCGATTCTCCACGTCGGTCAGCGAAGCCTTCACTTCCGCCGGATCCGAAGCCGAACTCAGAAATTTATTCAGCAGCCCGTCGCCCTTCTCCAGGCGCTTGCGCAAGGTCTCACGCTGCTCATCAAGGGACGCAATTTCGCCGCGCATCCGTTCGGCCTCGGCAAACAGAGTCCGATACTCTTCCGCGCCTTTGGCCGGCGCGCTATCCGGCGCAACCCGGATTCCCGCTTCCCGCAAGAAATCCTGGAACAGCGCATCCATCGCTTCCAACCGGTCCGGATCGCGCGAATAGTTTCCAAGCAACACGTAGTGCTCAAGGAAATAAAAATCGTCTTTACCTCCATCCAGAAACACCAGGCGGTTTTTCAGCATCTCGTAATAGGGGAGCTCTTCTCCAAAAAGCGCGCGGCGCGCTTTTACGATCACGTTCTCTTCAATATCGATGAAGATCTGCGCCACCACTTGCCCGATGATGCGCAGTACGCCTCGCCGCGCCGACTGCATTTCCGAAAGCCGGGCCTTGATGACGTGCGCCTGCTGGCTGCGCTCGAAATATTCGCCGCGCTTCCGGATGTACTCCTTCACGTCCAGAATCACGTTGCCGAACTGGTTTACCAGTTCCGAGGTGAGAAACTTCAGCAGCGCCAGGCGGAACAGCAGGTCAATTTCAATGTTTTTCTGCTGCTTGGCCTTGCCCAGCGAACTCTGCAGAAGTTCCGTCAGCAATTTGCGGAAAACCGTGGAATCCACTGGCTTCGCATTGCGAAATTCGATGCCGGAGAGATAGGTACCGCTGGTGTTCTGGCGGATCAAGTCAAACAAGTAATCGCGCGCTACCTGTACAAATTTGGGGCTCAAGAAAACATCGTGGTGGATGTTGTCAACGCCAATGGACAACGACCCCATTGGCAGCGTGAGGTTGTAGCTCTTCAGAGGGTCCCGCGAGCCTTCCATCATCAGATGATTTGCCGGTTCGTTTGCCATGCGGGCGGCCGCACCTCTCCACCTCTCAAGCTAGCAGTGGGTTTTGTGCCTCGCAAGGAATCGGAAGGACAGTCGTGGCGAGATAGTTAGCGAGGGATTGGCGGTTTGGTCACTCAAAAACGGTGGATGCGGCGGGCATCGCCGCCGAGGTGTTCGAGCCGCAGCCGGATTTGCGGCCATTCCGTTTTCAGAGGGAATTTCTCCGACCATTCCAGAATGACGATTGCGGGTTTGGCGAACACGTCTTCCATTCCCAGCGTTTCAAAGTCGTGAAAACTTTCCACCCGGTACAAATCGCCGTGAAATACTTTTCCGCCGGTTCCGTATTCATGCAACAGGGTAAACGTGGGACTGGTAACTTCATCCTCGGCAGCGGCGTGCAAGCCGGCGACGATTCCCTTGGTCAACGTGGTCTTCCCGCTGCCCAGTTCCCCGGAGAGCAGCACAAGGACCGGAGCAGCTAGCGTTTCCGCAAAAGCGCGTCCCCAAGCAATGGTCTCTTCGGCCGATTGCGTGATCACCTCTTCAGCCACGCGCCTGCAACTCCTTCAACAATTTCCTGCGCGCCGCCGGCACCGCACGCGCTACTTCTCCTGCCAGCACGCCCGATTCGTCGCTCTCCGCGCTCACCAGTTCCGCGGCCAGTCCGTGCAGATACGTTCCCAGCGCCACCACGCGGTACAAATCCCGCGCGCCAAATTGCGCGATCAAAGCCGTCAGCAATCCGGTAAGGACGTCGCCCGATCCTCCCTTGGCCAATCCCGCGTTCCCCGTGGTATTCACAAACACGTCGCCATTCGGTGCGGCAATCACGCTGTGATACCCCTTCAGCACCACCACCGCGTTCCACTTCCCCGCGAACTCCGCCGCGATCCGAATGCGGTCCGCCTGCACTTCCGGCGTCGCGAAACCGCAAAGCCGCGCCATCTCGCCCGGATGCGGCGTCATCACCAGGTGCGCTGATTTCCGGTTCGACAAAATCTCCGCCTGCCCCGCAAATGCGTTCAACCCGTCCGCGTCCAGCACGATCGGCAAATCTGCATGAGCCACTACGCTACGCACAAATTCCTGTGTCTCCGGGTGAGTTCCAATCCCGGGCCCGATACCCAGCACCGTCATGCCATGCAGCAGTGTGGCGAATCCGCCGAGCCGAGCCGCCTCCGAGGCAATTGTTCCCGAAGCCGTCGCCGGAAGCGCTTCCGTCATATATTCAACTTGCGCCGCCGCGACCGTCGCGAGCGCAGGCTCAGGTGTTGCTAGCGTTACGAGTCCAGCGCCGCCCCGCAACGCCGCTTGTCCGCACAAAACCGCTGCACCCGTTTTTCCCACCGAGCCCGCGACCAGCAGT
>DATLVJ010000258.1:0-13091 GCA_035577585.1 Candidatus Limnocylindrales bacterium | reverse complement strand
ATCATCGTGCCCAACAGCAATCCCGTCGAGGGATTGCGCCGGCTCAGCCCGAAATAAATAGTGGCGAGCAGCGGAAGATCCAGGATTTCCAGCCTTGGAAAATAAACCGGCAGGATGCGTTGCAGCACCAGTGAAAGAACCGCAATCCCCACCACCGCGCCGGGGAAAAATTTGTGGACCTCAATATGCGATTCGCCGCCGCGCAGCTCGAATGTATCGTTCATGGCTTCTCTGCCGCTGGTTTCCCTGCGATCGCAGGAGTGGAGTTTCCCGCCGCAGGCTGTGCACCTTGTTCTTCAGCGTCATTCTTGAAATTCACGGTCTCTTGCGTCAACAGCACAATCACTTCTTCCAGGCGGTCCAGCCGTGCCGCCGGTTTCACGCGAATCTGCTTGAACGGATTGCCCTGCTTCACGTCCAGCACCGTGCCGATGGGAACGTCGCGTGGGAATATTTTGTCCATGCCGCTAGTAACGATTTTCTCCCCGGCGTTGACCGTTTCCTCGGCCGCGACATAGCTCATCGAAAGCATCGGCTCACCCGTGCCTTTTACCGGGCTCTGAATGCGCGAACCTACCAGCATGGCCCCGGCGCCACCCTCTTTGTCGCTCAGCAGCAGCACCTGCGCCGTGTCCCTATAGCTCTCGATAATCTTGCCGACCGCCCCGTCCGGCGTAATTACCGCCATATTACGCCGAATACCGTCTCGTTCTCCGCGGTCGATTTCAACCGTGTGGCTGGCTGTGCCGGCACTAGCGCCGATCACTCTCGCCATCACCATCGGCACTTTTTGGTGGGATTGCCGGAAATTCAGCAGTGTTCCCAACCGATCCGCTTCGGCGGCTTTGCTTTGCAACTGGGAAATCTCCAGCTTCAACTCGTCATTTTCGCTACGGAGTTCTTCGTTCTGGCGAGTGGTGCCCTGCAGCGCGAAGTAGTGCTCCCATACGCCGCGAATCTTTCCAAATCCCCAGGCCCCGCCCTTTTCAAAGGGGCTCACCGCCGTCATGCTCCACACCCGGATCAGCCGCCCGCGTGAATCCCTCTTTACCTGCAGCGCCAGCATCAGCACCTGCGCCAGCAACACGCCGGTCAGCAGCGCCAGCGATTTGTGACGTGAGGGAAGTCCAACCATAGGTCTGCAATTTCCTTATTTAATATTCGCTTCTGCAGTTCAACCGCAATGCCCGGCTATCGCACTTCAGCCGATAGTCTCAAGACGCTCGCCCAGCAACAGTGTCGCATCCTTCTTTGTCCCCAAATCCACTTTCCGCAGATAGTGCCGGTGCACAATCGCACCGGGCTTCGATTTTTGTCTCCAGCAAAGCTCATAGCGGAATTTCTCATTTTGCCGCAACGTCACGGCGGGCTCGTTTTCGTCCTGGAAACGATATTCCGCAGGTCGGTCACCCATCCTCTTCCTCATCTCTGCGCTGGCTGGAATTTCCTTTAAGCTCCACTTCGCCGGCTCCCCCTCCGCTGTCACTTCCGTTGCGCCTGTCGAACTCAGAACCAGAAACTTGTTGTCGGCAACCTGTTCGATCCGTCCGAATCCGGAAAGATTTGCTTCCTTCCTTAGGACAAACTCCGCCGCCAGGCGCGGATGAGTTGGATCCGCCAATTCGTAGACTTCAAATTTGTCCCACCGCACTAGCATCAGAAAATTATTGTAATGTGCCGCCGCATCGAACTCACGGCTCGAAGGTACCGCCACGCTTCCGCTGACCTTCAACGTGCTGGCGTCATCCAGCAGAATGACCCGCAACTCCGGGCCCGCCTGCCCGCATGCAAAAACTACGACCTTGTCGTCATAGGAGTACACCGTGTTGTCGCAGTCCGCGCGACAAACTGACGCGCACACCGCTGCAGCCAGGAAGCCGCCCACCACCGCGATTCTCCGCATGCTCCCCGTAAAACCCATGCTGCCCCTTAGTCGATGCAAACCTGCCGCAGCAACTTGAAATCGCTCAGCATCTTTCCCGTTCCCAGTACCACCGACGCCAGCGGATCGTCGGCGATCGATACCGGCAGGCCGGTCTCTTCGCGGATTCGCTTGTCCAGATTCTTCAGCAACGCGCCACCGCCGGTCAGCACAATGCCGCGGTCGCTGATGTCGGCGGAAAGTTCGGGTGGCGTGCGCTCCAGCGCAACGCGCACCGCGTTCAAAATCGTCGCCACGCATTCGCTCAGAGCCTCGCGGATTTCGCTGTCGTCGATCGTCACCGTGCGCGGCACTCCTTCGATCAGGTTGCGGCCCTTCACTTCCATCGTCAGCGGCTTTTCCAGCGGGTACGCCGAGCCGATTTCCATCTTGATCTGCTCCGCGGTCCGTTCCCCCACCAGCAGGTTGTACTTCCGCTTCAGATACTGCATCACCGCTTCATCCATTTCGTTTCCGGCCACCCGCACCGACCGCGAATAAACGATGCCGCTCATGGAAATCACCGCGATATCCGTGGTGCCGCCGCCGATGTCCACCACCATGTTTCCCGACGGCTCTTCAATCGGCAGGCCCGCGCCGATCGCTGCCGCCATCGCCTGCTCAACGAGATAAACTTCGCTGGCCCGGGCGCGGTACGCGGAGTCCTGCACTGCCCGCTTTTCCACCGGCGTAATTTCGCTCGGCACGCCAATCACGATGCGTGGATGCACCAGCACGCGCCGGTTGTGCGCCTTCTGAATAAAATACGTCAGCATTTTTTCGGTGACTTTGAAATCCGCGATCACGCCGTCTTTCATCGGTTTGATAGCCACGACGTTGCCAGGCGTCCGGCCCAGCATGTCTTTCGCTTCGCGCCCGACCGCCACCACTTCGCCGCTGGACTTGTTGATCGCCACGATAGACGGCTCGTTCACCACGATGCCTTTGCCGTGCGCGAACACCAGCGTGTTTGCCGTCCCCAGATCAATTGCCAGGTCGGACGAAAAAAGACTGAATACCGACCTCAGGTTGTAACCATTCTTGTTCATTACTGCTTTCCCCCTGCGGAGAGGATCCCGCCCGCCAGGGCCTCCGCGTACAGAGCTCCCCACGGTGCAACTATCCATTGTCGCCGGATTTCGCGGCCCACGCAAAACCCCGATTCGTTTCCCAATGCCTACTTGGGTATGACGATTGAAATCTGCTGCTTCGCAGTTCCCCCGCGTCGGTTCGAACCAATCACCACAATCGTGTGCTGGCCGGGTTCCAGCGGCTCGGTAAAATGCCGGAATGTTCCGTCCGGCGAAATATTTGCCACGGCCTGCCCGTTGATAATCAGCGCGGCGCCGGGTTCCGTCTTCCCGATTAACTCCGCGGAATGGCCCTGAATTCTGGGGACTTCAATTACCAGCATCATCTCCTGGGTTTTGCCCTGCGCCACCAGGCTGAACTTGAAAGTTTCGCTGAATTCGCTGGTTTCTTTCTTGGCGTCGGAAGCACTGACGTTCCAGAAGTAATCCCCGGCCTCGAGCCCCGTAACTTCCGTACTGGTCCCGGCAACTGTCACTTCTTTCACCAGCCGCGTGAACATCGTGGTTGGACTGATTCGTAGCGTGTAGCCGATTGCCCCATTCACCGGTTTCCATTCGAAATGGATGGCGGCTGCCCTCGGCGTCTCTGCAATCACCGGCGCCAGGTTCAGCGGGGCCATCAGGCCCGGGGGCGCAAGGATGTTGGATTTCGTAGTGGTTCCGCCGGAGGGAAAACTTACCTTTTCAAATTGCGTCAGCTCGATCTTCTCCTGCCCGCGCTGCACCTGGGCCGAACCGCTGGCCACAACGATTTCATGATCGTTTTCCTTCGGGTCGTTCTTTACAGTCGCCTTACTGTTTTGCTTCAGGTAGGCAGTTGCATCTTCCACGCTGACCGCGGCGCTTGAATCGGGCGAAACAAACTTTGTTGTCGCCAGGTCTACGGATCCAGTATTGATTCGGACCGCGGTGTTCGAACGGTCCCGCGTCACGATATTTTCTTCGACCGTCACCAGTGTTTCTGACTTGATCGTGTATTCCGTCCCGTCGGCAAAGGTAATGCGCGCTGCTCCATCGCTGGCCGTCTGGATCAGGTCTCCCTTGTCGAGTGGCGTATGGTAATTCGCTTCCACCCACGTCACTGAATTCACTTTCTTTACCTGAACCCGGCCGTCCAGGTTCACGAACTTGGCCTGCGTCAGCGTCACCGTCGTGTTTCCGGTTTCCGGATTGCCCAGGGCGTCCGAAACCTTCTTGGTCACGATGTTGGTCCATTCCGGTTTTACGGCGAACATTCCGGCAAGGATGATCACCAGGATCAGCGAGCTATAGATGATCACCGTTTTATATGTGACCGCATGCCAATACACTTCCACGCGGTGGATTTTCGGCCCCGGAGCGGGCGCCGATATCGGGCGGCGTGGTTCGATGGGTGTTTGTGTCGTCACTTGAGTAAGTGCCTTGATTGCTCCAATTTCGCAATGTAGCACACCGCTCCGCAGGGGGCTGAAGTCCCGCGCATCTACGTACTCAATCTACAAATAGCGCTTGCGCCGCTTTTCCGAGCGGTGTGCCTTCAACGTCACTTTTTGGGGGGCCCCGGCGCGGCCCGTTCGAAAAACCGGGGCTTGTCGAGGCGGGAATCCACCGCCACATCGAAGAATCCCACCATCATTTCCTCGTAAGTCTGCTCGCCCCACCGCACCGCTGCGCTCGGGTCCGGGTTGTGCAAATTCTCCTTCGAATTGTCAAACCAGCCCACGGCCTGCAGCTCCGTACCGGCCTTCAGCGCCACTGGCTCCGCAAGGCGATAGCTCATCTGCCAGTGAAAGTGGTAATGGACTCGCAGCAACGGCTCCACCGTTTTGTTTTTTTGGATGATGTTGTATTCAAACTTTTTCCCCCGCAGATGCATGTGCGGAAAAAAACTGAGCAGCAGCGCTTCGTTCGGCAGCGTCCCGCGCGCCTCCACCCGGAAATCGGGCGCTCCAGGTGGGATCACAAAGTGATCGTTCGTCAGTTGCAGTGTCAGCACCCGCTTCGCCGGCGGCTGTTTCGCGAAAATCAGCCCGATCCGGCTCACATCCTTTCCCTCATTTCCGTTGGTCGTGTAGTGCATTTGGAAAACCAGGTCGGAGCCGGCCGGGATGTATTTGGCCATGCCGCGCGGCCAGTTGTCCGGCGTGCTTCCCGGCGCATAAACCAGCAGGATGTCGCTGTCGGTCCACATCGCATCCCTCTGGTCTCCCGGAGAATCCAGCGATTCGGCCGTGAACGCCTTTCCTACCGGCGCATGCCGCAGCCAAGGCGAATCCGGCGGTCGCACATAGACGACCGCGTGGTGCACATGCTCCGGCAATCCTGGCAGAATTTCAGAAGCCTGCACCCAATGCCCTTCCTTGAAACGGGTGGGCAGAATTTCGTAGGTGTAGCTCAAATCTCCTTCCGCCGGAATCTTCACCGGCTCCATCATCTTGATTTCCACGTCCGGCGCTGGAATCGTCCACCGGTCGGCCCACTGCTTTGGCGGCGGCGCATCGGATGGGTTGCCTGCCGGAGCGTTGGCTGCAGCCCAACCGGAGAGAAGCGCAATCTGCTCCTCCGTCAGCGATGGATCGTTCGAAAACTTTCCGATGCCTCTTTCTGCGAACCACGGCGGCATGGACCGGTTCTCCACCGCCTTCTGCATCGCCGCCGCGTATCCTCGTGTACCTGCATACGTTTCAAACGCCATTGGCGCGATTCCTCCAGTCCGATGGCAGAACTGGCAATGCTCTTGAATAATTGGAAGCACATCCCGGTAGAACGTAGGGGCGTTTATGGGCGCGGGGGCTTGCTGCGCCATTAAAGGTGAAACACTCCCGATCAAAAGAAGACAGAGAGTAGAGTAAAGAATTACTCTTGGTGAATTAAACCTGCGCAAACGCGGCTCCCGCCGTCCCGCATCTTTCGGAGCCGAACACTAAACCAGTGCCCCAGCCGGGACTCCTCTGAATATACCCTCTACTTGGCCTCGTTGGTTTGCGATGAGAATTTCAGGATCGAACAGCAGGGAAGTTGCTAGGACGCGGCGCTTTCGCTCAGCCCAACGATTTTCAGGAACTCCGGATTATCGTGCAGGCAATCGAGATCGGAGTCTCGCGATGCCCAATTGAGATTTCCGTATCCCGCGGCGATCGCTTTCTTCAGTGTTTCGAGCGCTTCCGCTTTTCTCGATAACACGCCATAAGTGCACGCGGCATTGTATAAAGTGTTCCCATCGTTCGGCCGCAGCGCCACCGCCGTTTGCAGATGCCGGATGCTTTCGTCGGCCTCCCCAAACGAAGCGAGATTTGTCGCCAGCAGGATCCGCGCCCGCACGTCTTCGGGCACTACTTCCAATTGCTGCCGAAGCACCTCATTCATCCGCCGGCGCATAGCCGCAGCGTCTTGTTTACGCCCCAGCCTCTCCAGACAAAGGCCGTAGGGAATATAGGTGTTGTAGTCATCTCCGTTGGCTTCCAGCGCCGCCTCAGCCAACTTTGCCCCTTCCGCGTATTTCCCGTTCGAAAGCAGCGCCCGCCCCAGAATATTCCAGGAGCCGTCGCAATCCCGCTTCCGCTCAATCGCTCGCTGCGCCATCAGTGCGCTCTCGTCGTATTTCTTTTGCGCGTAGAAAAGCCGGCTCCGCGCCACCATCACTTCCGGCAAATCCGGAGCCAGCGCCATGCCGCGGTCGCAGGCGGAAAGCCCCCTCTCGATCCATGCGGGGTTCTGTTCCCGGACTTCGTAAATCAGCCCGCACAGGTGCGCTATCCCCGCGTAAGCCAGCGCAAAATTCGCGTCCAGGTGAATCGCCTGCTCGAACATCTGCAAGGCATAGTCCGTGTTTTCGCGCCGCGCGTAACTCCGTCCGCGCAGATAAAAATCGTAGGCCTGGGTGTTTTCCGTCGGCTTCTGACCGATGGTTTTTTCTTCCTGCGGTGTCAGCGTGATACGGAGCGCCTGCGCAATGCTCCGGGCAATCTCGTCCTGAATGGCGAAGACGTCTTCCAGTTGCCGGTCGTAACGCTCGGCCCACACCGAGTGCCTCGTGGAACTCTCCACCAGTTGCGCGGTAATCCGCAAACGATTCCCGGACCGGCGGATGGTGCCCTCCAGCACGAACGTCGCCCCCAGTTGTTGCCCCACCTGAGGAGCGGCCGTCTGTTTATCCCGGAAAGCCAGCATCTCTGAGCGTGGAAAAATCTGGAGCTGGGTAATTTTCGAAAGCTCCGTGATGATGTCTTCCGTCATGCCGTCGCGGAAGTATTCGTCTTCCTTGCCGCCGCCCTGATTTTCGAAATAAAGGACAGCCACAGACTTTTTTGCCGGCGCCGCAACTGTCGTGGATGACGATGTGTCGGCCTTTCCGGCCGCGGGACGCCGGCTCGAATCAATGTCCCGCCGCAGTCGCTTCAAGTCGGCGCGAAGCTCCGCCGCGGTCTGGTAACGCAGATCGGCGTCTTTTTCCAGCGCCTTTCCGAAAATGTTTTCGATGGCAAACGGCAATCGCGAATTCAACTTGGTGGCCGGCGCCGCGTCCGAATGCAGTATCCCGTCGAAAATCAGCGCCACCGTCGACCCTGAAAAGGGAACCATCCCCGTGGACATTTCATAAAGTACAACGCCCAAGGAAAAAAGGTCCGAGCGCGGGTCAAGTTCCTCTCCACGCGCCTGCTCCGGCGACATGTACGCAACCGTCCCGATCGAGCTCCCGGGACTCGTCAGCATCTCCCCGACATCGGCCATGTGCGTCTGCGTTTGCAGCGATCCATCGGCGACCGATTCCATCCTCTGCTGCCGCTGCGTCGCCAGTTTCGCCAAACCAAAATCCAGGATCTTCGCCTGCCCCTTTTCCACCAGAAAAATATTCGCCGGCTTGATGTCTCGGTGGACGATGCCCTTCGCGTGCGCTGCTTCCAGGCCTTCGGCAATCTGGATGCCCACGTCCAGAATTTCCGATATCGCCATCGGCTTCGCGGAAATTCGATGTTTCAGTGTCTGCCCCTCCAGCAGTTCCATGGCGATAAATGGACGGCCCTCAAACTCCCCGATGTCGTAAATCGTGCAGATGTTGGCATGGTTCAGCGAAGAAGCCGCTCGCGCCTCGCGCCGGAATCTCTCAATCGCCTGTGAATCGTGGGAAATATCGTCGGGAAGAAACTTCAGCGCGACGTTTCGGCCCAGGCGCGAGTCCTTGGCTTTGTACACCACGCCCATGCCCCCGCCGCCCAGCTTTTCCAGCACGCTGTAATGTGAAATGGCCCGACCAAGTACCGAGGCAGTATCTGTCATTGGCTGTGGAGTGTACTCCACCGCCCCGCTGCAGGCAATTGGCCTTCATTCGCTGTCCAAGAGTTCAAGGAAATACCGCAAGTATCCGAAGAAACGCCCGCAATTTTCACCTATAATCCTGTTGCATGATCCCTGCTTCGTACAAAGCTAAGAAAAAATTCATGGAACTCGCCATCGCCGAGGCCAAGCGCGCCGGCGACCGCGGCGACTATCCCATCGGCGCGGTCATCACCCGCGTCACCGGCAAGACCGAGACCATCATCGCCAGCGCCGGCAACCGCGTAAAAACCTCTGGCTCCAGCATCAAACACGTCGAGCTCGAAATGCTCAAGTACGTTTGCAGCGGCTACGGCCGCTATCTCCCCGAATTTGTCCTTTATTCCACCCACGAGCCCTGCGCCATGTGCGCCGGCGCTTGCGTCTGGTCCAAAATCGGCGCGGTCGTCTACGGAGTTTCCCAGGAAGACATTGACGCCTACGGCCGCAAGCACGGCAACGAAGAATACAAATGGCGAGCCTGCCTGATCTCCTGCCGCTTCATCTTCCAGAAGGGCAATCACCCCATCCCCGTCATCGGCAGTTTTCTCCGCAAGGAATGCCAGAAACTCTTCAGTTACCGCGCGGCTAAGAGTGCCAGGCTACACTTGCCGTAAATCCGTTGACTCGGAAGCCGCGGAATCATACGATTTCCGCACTCAGGCTCCCCGTCACGAATCCGAATTCAACTGGTGATCGCGGCTTGAAGCGAAGGTGGTGGCGCTTGATCTTCAAGCAGTTCTATCTAAATTGTCTGGCCCATGCCTCCTATCTGATCGGTGACGAAGAAACCGGCACGGCGGCCGTTGTGGATCCGCAACGCGACATCGCCCAGTATCTGGCCTTTGCCGCCGAACATAAATTGCACATCAAGCATGTTTTTCTCACCCACCTTCACGCCGACTTTGTGGCCGGGCACCTGGAATTGCGTGACCGCGCCGGCGCAACGATCTACCTCGGCTCCAAAGCCCATGCGGAATATCGGTTTACGCCGCTCGCCGATGGCGGCGTGGTCGAATTCGGCAAAGTACGTCTCATGGCCCTCGAAACTCCCGGCCATACACCCGAATCGATTTCCATCCTGGTTTACGATCTCTCACTAAGCCAAATCGAACCCGTCTCCGTCCTCACGGGAGACACTCTCTTCATAGGTGACGTGGGACGCCCGGATTTGCGCGTTGCCTTGGGCTGGTCTGCCGCGGATCTTGGTGGGATGCTCTTCGACTCTCTACAAACCAAGCTTTTGGGCCTGCCCGACGCCAGCCTCGTGTATCCCGCCCATGGCGCCGGCTCGCTTTGCGGCAGGGCCATTAGTAAAGAAACAGTTTCCACCATCGGTGAGCAACGCCGCCTCAATTACGCACTCCAGCCAATGAGCAAGCAGGCCTTCATCGAACTGGTTACCACCGACCAGCCGGAAGCTCCTCCTTATTTTGTCTACGACGCCGTGCTGAACAGCAAGGAACGTCCCACTCTCGATGAAGCGCTGGAGCGCGAACTGAAACCTCTCTCCCTCGATCAAGTTCTCGCGATGAGGTCGCAGGGCGCGCAAATTCTTGATACCCGCGATCCGGACGAATTCGCGGCCGCGCATCTCACCGGCAGCGTCAACATCGGACTTTCAGGCCAGTATGCAACCTGGGCTGGAACCGTTCTCGACCGCACAAATCCAATCGTAGTCATCGCGGACCCGGGCAGGGAAAGCGAATCGGCTCTTCGCCTCGGCCGAATCGGCTTCGACCACATCGCCGGGTACCTGCAGGATGGATTGCGCAGCCTGGAGGTGCGGCCAGACCTGGTCGCTTTCACGGAGCGCCTCAGCGTGCAATTCGCCGCCGAACTCATGGCATCGAGCGAGCCGCCGCTCACCATCGATGTTCGAGCTCCGCGCGAACGCGCCCAAAAGCACATTGAGCAGAGCATCAGCCTGCCCCTCAATCACCTGCTCGAAAATCTGAACACTTTGCCAAAGGACCGTCCGCTACTTGTCTACTGTGCCGGAGGCTACCGCTCCTCCATCGCCGCCAGTCTCCTGAAACGCGGTGGCTTCACCCCCGTCTGCGAACTCGCCGGTGGTATCGCCGCCTGGGAATCCGCAAAACTATCTGTTTTAACCGCCCCGGCCTAAGATTCAATCGCATGCTTGGAGACCTGCTGTTCCGCCCTCTAACTTCATTTGGGGGTTTCACCCGCAATCCTCTATAATCCTAAGTTTGTTCACCACATCAGGAGACATCTGGAATGGCTGGAGTATTTGAGGACCAGAAAACTGGCAAACGAGTTCTTTTCGGTGTCGTGATTGCTTTCATCGCCCTCAGCATGCTGCTCTACCTTGTGCCCCAGGGCACCAACACCACCGAGGGCTCAACCGACGTCCTCGCCAAAATCGGCGACCAGACCGTCACCATGGCGGAGGTACGCCAGCAGCTTGACGAAATCCGCCGCCGGAATCCCATCCCCAAGCCCCTTGAAGGTCTCTACGCACGGAACATCATGAACCAGCTAGTCTTTCAGAAAGAAATTGAGTTTGAAGCCAAGCGCTTGGGCATCGCTGTCAGCGATCAGGAACGCGCCGACCGCATCAAGCAGTACGTCCCGACAGCCTTCAATGGCGACTCCTTCGTCGGCATGGACGCTTACGCTCGCGAAGTCCAGACCCGCTTCCAGTTGACCGTCCCGGTCTTCGAAGATCTCATCAAGCAAGGCCTCGTCGAGGAGAAATTTCGCAAGCTGATCACCGACGGTATCAGCGGCAGCCCTGCGGAAATCCAGGAAGAGTTCAAGGCCCAGAACGAAAAAGTAAAGCTCGAATACGTCCTGATCAAACCCGAAGATCTCGAATCCAAAATCACTCCAGCCGAGAGCGAGATCAAGGCCTATTACGATCAGAACAAAGCCAAGTTCCAGATTCCCGAAAAGCGCGTGGTCCGCTACGCGCTTCTGGACCTCAATCGGCTTCGGCAGAACACCGTCGTAACCGATGACGAGCTCAAGGTGGTCTACCAACAGAATATCCAGCAGTTCCAGGTGCCCAATCGCGTCCACGCCGAGCACATCTTGCTTTTGACTACCGGCGGCAAGACCGACGCGGAAGTCGCTGAAACCAGGAAAAAAGCCGAAGACATCCTGGCGCAAGCCAAGAAGAAAGGTGCCAACTTCGAGGATCTCGCCAAAAAATATTCCGAAGATCCAGGTTCGAAAGGCAAGGGCGGCGACCTCGGTTGGGTACTGCAGGGCCAGACCGTCCCGGAGTTTGAGAAAGCTGCATTCGCCTTAAATAAGGGCGAAATCTCCGACCTCATCAAGACTCAGTACGGCTTCCACATTATCAAGGTCCTCGACAAGGAAACTGCGCACACCAAGCCTTTCGATGAGGTGAAAGACGAGCTTCGCCCCAACTACCTCTTGAATAAGGTCAACCAGGAAGCCTCAAAGATTGCCGACCAGATGTCCGCGGATATCCGCCAATCCAACAAAACCACCCTCGACCAACTCGCCCAGAAGTATCACCTCACCATCGCCGAAACACGTCCCGTCGGCCCCGGCGAGCCGGTTCTTGAACTCGGCAACGGCCAGGATGTGAAGGACGAAATCTTTCATCTTCGCCAAGGCGACTTGAGCCTGCCGTTGAGTACCGACCGCGGTTACATCGTACTCTCGCTTCGCCAGTCTTTGCCCGCGCATCAGGGCACTCTCGAGGAAGTACAGACCAAGCTGGTCGCCGATCTGAAACAGCAGAAGGCCAACGAACTCGCAAAGTCCAAGGCCGACGAGCTTCAGAAACGCGTCAAGGCCGGCGAAAAGTTTGCCTCCGCCGCAAAAGCGATGGGGCTCGACCCCAAAACCAGCGATCCGTTCGCTCGCAACGGCTCCGTAGCCAATCTTGGCAGTGGAAAACAGCTCGCTGCGGCTTTCGCACTCAAAGTCGGACAGGTCGGTGCGCCCCTTGCGATCGGCCCGAACTGGGCTGTCTACCAGGTTGCTGAGCTTCAGGCGGCGAATCCCGCCGATTTCGAAAAGCAAAAGAAGGAACTTACTGATTCGCTCCTCAAGCAGAAGCGTGAATTGGCCTTCAGCGCCTTCCAAACCTCCCTGAACGACCGCCTGAAACAGGAAGGCAAGCTGAAGCTCTACCCCGAAAAAATGAGCGCGTTTGGAGACTTTGGCGGCCCCAAAGGGTTCCCTATTCAATAGTAAATAAAGAAGTTAAATTTTAACGACACACCCTCTTGCCCCGTCGCACTCCACCCGGTAGCCTATTTGTGTCCGAATCGGATGGCTTTGGGGGCGGTGCCTGTTCTGCAAAACCCCTGCTGCTCGTTCGGCACTCCAATTGGGGCAGCGGTATATCCTCTCAAGAAGGTTGAAATCCATGGCTGGACGTACTTCTCAGTCTCGCAACGACTATCGCTGCAGCATTGAAAAGAACCAGAACGGCAAATATTGCATCCGCATGCGGGTCCAATACCCTCGCCACGCCTGGTCCCTGGGCGTTTACTTTCTGGCTTCCTCTTTTGACCGGGCTATGAAGAAACTCGAGGAGTCTCTGCACTTCCTCCAGCGCAACGAAGAAAAACTGTGGTTCTGGGGCGTGGACCGCGCCGCCGACATGGGTTTTTCTGCCGAGTTCCTCAAGGACGTTGGCTTGCAGCTCGATCGGCGCAATGAGTTCCCCCGGAAAGCCGCAATTCTTTCGCTCGAGCCAGAGCGCGATGCGCCTGCCTCGGCCCTCGGCTTTGTCCGCCGTGGTCTCGCCGAATCCGTCGAATCCGGCCGCGTCCAACTCG
>DATLVJ010000257.1:0-2456 GCA_035577585.1 Candidatus Limnocylindrales bacterium | reverse complement strand
AGCGCGAGTGTGACGCGGTCCAGATTCCGAGCGGGACGACGACGAAATTACCGGCGGATTTGGAAGTGGACATCACTCAAACACTTGGAGGAACCTACACCATCCATACGCAAGGCGCATTGTATCGCATCGCCGCCAGGGATGCGGATGCGTTGGGCATAACGGTTGAAGACTCAGCCAGTTCAGGAACAGCTCAAGTTGCCGAAGGCCCCGTGGACGAAAAGCTCGTCTGGGAAACGCTCAAGACGTGCTACGATCCCGAAATACCGGTCAACATCGTGGACCTGGGCTTGGTGTACGATATGCATATTGAGCCGACGCCGGGCGGGAACAGCATTGTTTCAGTCAAAATGACGTTGACCGCGCCGGGCTGCGGCATGGGAGCGACGATCGCCGGCGATGCACAACAAAAGCTCCTGTATTTGCCGGGCGTTGAGGAAGCAGTCGTTGAAATCGTTTGGGATCCACCGTGGCACCAGTCGATGATCACCGAGCAAGGGCGCAAGGTGCTGGGATTGGAGTAAGCCTGCCGCTACGTTGGGCTTAGCCCGCTGAGAAAACGGCGGCGACGTCGAACATTTCTCGAGTCTGGCGAAGCAGGTGTGAGTTCGCGTTCACTACAATCGCCCGCCGCGCTTCGCGCCAAACCGGAATATCCACATGAGAATTGCCGGCATAATCAAATTTATGCCGGCCAAAACGCTCCGCGAGCACCCTGCCCTTTTCCGCACCACGGATGTTTTGTTTGCCATCGCTGGCGATGACCTCGGAGAAAATGCCGACATGCCGCGCAACCTTTTCTGCCAGCCGTTGATCGGCTGCTGTGGCCAGGACGAGCTTGCGACCCGCCGCATGTTCACGCTTTAAGTAATCGAGAAACGGCAAAACGTACGGCAACGTCACGGGATCAATCTCGACGCGTTGGGCAATTTGCTGTTTCAGAAAAGCCCTCCCGCGACCCCACCAGCCGAGGATCGCAAACAGAAAGAGCGGATTTCGCTTCAGCAGCAGCCGCAACGAAACCCACAAGACATCGTTCCGGATCAACGTGCCGTCCATATCCACACACAGCGGGATTGAACGATCCGGTTCGGTGGCTTGGTAGTCGGGCATCGTGCAGAAGTTTTGTTTCGCAGGAAAGTAGCCGCAGGGCTTGGCCGTTGACAAGCCCATCCGTTTCTGAATAGCTAAGACCGTGAATCTCAGTCCCGGCGAAAACCGTTTTGAAATTTCCGTTGCGCTTGAAAAAGCGATGACCCCTGCGATGTGTCATCCGGCTTATGCGTAATCGGGCGTGGCTGGTTTTCGCCCTCGTTTTTTGTTGGAAGGTGGCGTTACTGCTCTTCGCAGCCGAACCGATACCGGCAAACGATGCATTTTTTTACGATGGGGCGGTGGTCCATCAACTGTTGCACGGCGGATATTACAACCCGCCGATTTCTGAGGCATTTCCAATCCTGGGAACGCAGGTATTCAGTGCCTATCCACCGCTCCACCAGGTCGCGTTAAAAGGGTGGATGTCGATTTTTGGCGTTTCCGCCTTCTCCGCGATGGCCATGCATGTCTTTCTGTTCGGCATTTACATGCTGGTGATGCTGGGGATTTTTCGGCAGTTGCTGACGCCGGCATGGTGCCAGCAAATTGGCGGCACTTTCCTGTTGCTGATCACGTTTCATGACCGCCCGGACACCCTGGCGCATGTGTTTGGGATGCTGACGGTTTACGCCTGGGTGCGTTCCAGGCCGATTCTTTCCGGGAAAACAGTGTTCGATGTCAGCACACGTTGGACGTGGTTGATGGTTCTCTTCAGTTTGTTGACTCTGTGCACCAGCTTGCAAATTGGGACGGTGTACTTTTGCTGGGTGTGGCTCGGAACCGCTGCAGCTTGTTATTTCGGCAATGCGCGCTTTCCACTGTTGTCGCTGGCGGTGAATCTGATTGTTCCGGTGAGTTTGGCAATGCTTGTGAAAAAGGGATTTCCGGTGGTCTGGGCGGGCTTTCAGGAGAATGTGCAACAGACGAATTTTCTTTCGGGATTGCGAGCCCCCGAGTTGAGCGAGTTGGCAAAGGTTGTCAGAACAGCGCCGGGAGTCCTGCTAACGGCCGTCCTGTTACCTGTGGCCTTTCTAAGCTGCCGCGCGAATTTCCGAACGGCGCCGGGCATTCGCAACCTTATCGTCCTGTTGCCGGGTTTGCTTGGCGCGACCGGAATTGCAATCGCGAGCCTATTCGTGCTCGCATCGAACACCGTGGGAACCATCGCTTGCTACATGCAACCATTGATAGTGATCTGCTTTCTCGCCGTGCTCGGGGAGGTCTTCGCGGAGCAACGCTGGCGTCGCCTTCAGGTGTCGCTGCTGATGCTTGCAATGCTGGGCGGCTCCGTGCGCGCCATCGGCATGAGCACATGGGGAATCGCCTGCGCGCAGGATGTGAGCTATTGGAAGGCGATCAAC
>DATLVJ010000256.1:0-2424 GCA_035577585.1 Candidatus Limnocylindrales bacterium | reverse complement strand
GTGTTTTCCCTCGTTGTAGGCTTTGATGACATAGTCCCGATAGGGCCAGATGCTGCGGAAGTGATCGGTATGTAGGCCGTGAGTGTCACCGTAGCGAGCTACATCCAGCCAATAGTGCGCGCGGTGCTCGCCATAACGGGGACTCGTTAGCAATCGGTCCACAACTTTTTCGTAGGCCTCGGGCGCGGCATCCCCCAGGAATGCTGCAACCTCTGCCGGAGTCGGCGGAAGACCCGTCAGATCGTACGTCGCGCGACGGATCAGCGACCTGCGATCAGCTTCGGGTGACGGAGCCAGCCCTTCCTTCTCCAAGCGAGCCAGAATGAAGTTGTCGATCGCGTTCCGCACCCACGCCTGCTGCTTCACGACGGGAACGGTTTGCGGTTTTGGCACGATGAACGCCCAATGCTCCTCGTACTCGGCGCCTTCCTTGACCCATTTGCGTAACCACGCGATCTGTTCCGCCTTCAGCGTCTTGTGCGCCTCCAATGGCGGCATGCGGTCTTTGGGATTTTTCGCCTCAATCCGTTGTACCAGCGGACTTTTTTCGGGCCGGCCCGCCACGATGGCCGGACCGTACTTTCCGTGTGGAGCAAACGCAAATTCAGCGCGGTCTAATCGCAGTTTGGCCTTTCGCGCTCCAGGATCCGGGCCATGGCACGCGTAACAATTCTCCGACAGAATCGGTTGGATCGTCTGATTAAAGGAAAGTTTTTTTGCGGAAGGTGGAACCTTGGCGGAAGCTCCGCTCTGCGCCGCGGTTACACGGGAGAACACAAAACACGACGCGGTAATGAAAAGAAAAGCTTTCAGCCAGCCGCTAGCTGACGTTCGCGGAACCGCAGTGAAAAACATCGGTCAGAATCGCTCCGTTCGTCATACTCCTGCGCGAGTTCTTTTCGACCATGGCAGCTTACTCCTGGTCCCATGCAAATGACAGTCTCGTTACCGCGAAGCATGGCGTCCCTATTTGCTCGGCTCTCTAGCTCGGCAATGGCCTACCGGAATCCACCGATTGCAATTGCTTGCGCCAGCAACCTACGTTGCAAGGAGGGTCCGGCCGGCGCGGTCGCCCGTGCCATTTCTTCGTCGTTGACGACCGCGTTCAGTAAAGGTTCGTAAGGGAATGGCAAGTATCCGACCGAGGATCCAACCAGGACGAGCTATGAAGACGCACCCACAAAAAAGCAACCATACTCACAAATTCAGCATAGCCGACGATGAAGCGGTGCGGTCACTTGTGGACAAGCTCGCCCATGGAGGCGAACGCCAGGTTCGACGTGAAAAGCTCCTCCGGGCGCTTGATGACGCTGCGCGGCATTACAAGGACTCCAACGAAAAGGCGCGGCGCGCTTTCTTCCACGGGCTGCTGACAGGGTATGGTGTGGCATTGAAGCTGTGGTAGCCCCTTTTTTCATTCTTCGTCGTCCTGCGCGGAATAAGGGCGGGCTGTTTTACCTCACTGTGCTTGGGAGGTGCAAAGATTTGCGAAGCTATTTGTGTTCGCCTATTTGGTGGAAAGCCAAAACTGCTGCAGCACGATCTGCAAGAATAGAAAGAGCACCCAAATCAGCCACCACCAGTGTCGCCAAGCGATGTTGCCGCCGCCGTCCACGAACTTCAGCTTGTCGCCCACCAGCTTCCAGCGCAAGGACCTCAGCATCCGCTTATATAATTTCTTGTCGTTGTCTTGGAGCGCCCTCGCCATTACTAGCAAGTCCGTCAGCAAATCCTTCCGCCGTGGCGCGAACCATTCGCCTTCCTCCAGTTTTCCGTTGAAGTAATCTCGGTATTCTTTCCACGTTTCCAGTACTCCCTTTTCGTCGCCGAGCAATGCGCATGTTTCCATTTGCCGGTGTACCAGGTATTTTGCGCAGTGGTCATGCGGCAGTCCGGCCAGGGCGTCCCGGCAAGCTGCTCGCACTTTTTCGACCTGGCTCTTGCCCAGGCCCGAAAAGCTGGTCACGTAGTTGGCCACGGCCCACATTCCCACTCCGCTGCGTCCCCGCCATCCCTCCAGTAATTTCTGTACCTGCTTCTTCTTTTTGAGCACCATGAGCGCGCGTGCAGTCTCTTCCCAGGCTCCAGTGTCGTCCTCTACAGCCGTGCGGTTGTTTTTCCAGTACCGCGCTACCAGACGAACGTATCCGACGTCGCTCAGTTGCTTCATTACTCTGGAGCGGTAGCCCTGTTTTCCCCACCCTGCCGCATCCACCATTTTCTGCAGCCGGAGCAACTCGCGCGCTCCTCGGTCAGGCATCCACGTTCGCCAGTATGGTTGCAGGGTGCGCTTCTCCGTACCGCGTAACCGCACTGCGCAGGTTGCTAGAGCAGACAGCGCCCTGGGCGTAGGTCGCTCTCCTTTTCGCAACCGTTCGCATGCTTTTTGGTACGCCGTTTCTTCCAGACCTGCATCCCGCACGG
>DATLVJ010000255.1:0-4956 GCA_035577585.1 Candidatus Limnocylindrales bacterium | reverse complement strand
CTCCATCAAGCCCGCCGACGGCATGGAAAAAATGAAGTACGACATGGCCGGTGGCGCCACCATGCTCGGCATCATGCGCGCCGTTGCGGGCCTCAAACCCAACGTCAAAGTGATCTGCGTTGTCCCCTCCACAGAAAACATGCCCGGCGGAAAAGCCCAGAAACCCGGCGACATCCAGACCGCCATGTCCGGCAAAACCATCGAAGTTTTGAATACCGACGCCGAAGGCCGCCTCATCCTCGCCGATGGTGTCCACTACGCTAAACAATTGGGCGCCACGCATCTCGTCGACGCCGCCACTCTCACCGGCGCCATCGTCGTCGCCCTCGCCAACATCAACGTCGGTGTCTTCGGCTCTGATCAAGCCTGGACCGACAAGCTCCTCGCCAGCGCCAAAGCCGCCGGTGAAAAAATGTGGCAGATGCCCATGGACGACGAATACCGCGAATTCATCAAGGGCAGTTTCGCCGACATTCAGAATATTGGCAGCGGCAAAGGTGGCGGCTCCATCACTGGCGCCTGGTTCATCCGGGAATTCGCCGGCGACACCCCCTGGATCCACCTCGACATCGCCGGCACCGCCTGGAACGACGACGCCAAACCCTGGCTGGCCAAAGGCCCCACCGGCGTAGCCCTCCGCACCCTCCTCCACTTAATCCAATCCTTCTAACAATTCGCGCCTTGCGACCAGTGTAGGGGCGGCTTTTCACCCTGAGCGATTTCCGCGAAGGACACCCCGCTCTCCTGATTTGCTCCTGTAGGGCCCGCCTTCCGGGGCGGGCCGTCCGCGCATTTGTACCGTCCACCTTCAGGTGGACAACTCTTCTCCGTCCTCTTTCTCTTCTCTGTGACCTCTGTGCTCCGCCTCTATGCCCTCTGTGTTAAATCTTCTCCCTTGTTTCCTGCTATCCGTTCGCTGTTATCCGCTCGCCTCTTCCTCTTACTGATTACCGATTACTGATAACTGATTTCAGTCGGCCCGCGTCGACCACAACCCACTATCGCAATCATTTGCCCAACCCCACTCCCCGGAATACAATCTCCCCGGAGACCCCCAATGCCCGATCAATTCATAATCGCCGGCCGCGCCTTCAACTCCCGCCTCATCGTCGGCACAGGCAAATACCGCAGCTTCCAGGAAATGGCCCGCGCGCACGCCGCCTCCGGCGCCGACATGGTCACCGTCGCCGTCCGCCGCGTCAATCTCACCGACAAATCCAAAGAATCCCTCCTCGACTACATCGACCGCGAAAAAATCTTCATCCTTCCCAACACCGCCGCCTGCTATTCCGCCGACGAAGCCATCCGCACCGCTCGCCTCGCCCGTGAAGTCGGCCTCTCCAACTGGATCAAACTCGAAGTCATCGGCGACGAAAAAACTCTTTTCCCCGACACCGAACAACTCATTCAAGCCACAAAAGTCCTCGTCAAAGAAGGCTTCGTCGTCCTCCCCTACACCAACGACGATCTCATCGCCGCCCGCAAACTCATCGACGCAGGCGCCGCCGCCGTCATGCCGTTAGCCGCTCCCATCGGCTCCGGACTCGGCATCCAAAACCCCGCCAATCTCCGCATCCTCCGCGAACGCATCACCGAAGTCCCCATGATCGTCGACGCCGGCGTAGGCACCGCCTCCGACGCCGCCATCGCCATGGAACTCGGCGCCGACGGCCTCCTCATGAACACCGCCATCGCCGAAGCCGCCGACGCTCCCCTCATGGCCGAAGCCATGCGCGACGCCGTCATCGCAGGCCACAAAGCCCACCTCGCCGGCCGCATGCCCAAGCGCCTCTACGCCTCCGCCTCCAGTCCCCTCACCGGCGTTGTCCGTTAGCTAAGTGCCGCTCTACGTTCCGACCTTTTGTATTCAAACGGCTGTCCTCTGCCCGCCTCAGCTGCTCCGCCCGATCCGCCCGCGCTGTTAACTCTTGGGAGGTGTTCACACCCCGGCACCTCCATCTGCTATATCCTCTCGGTAAGGGTAATCGGCTTCCCGCCGCACACTCTTGTCCGACCGTTCACTGCTCGCAAAGAAAATGGAGGAACTCGGCTTATGACAGGTCGTTCAACGGGTATATCTGTTCGGAATGTTATTTCGTTTTTTCTGTGCGGGCTGTCGTTCGCACTTCTCTTTGCCAATTCCGCCGCCGCCCAGGTCAAGGCTCCCCAGTCCGCCGGCGTCGACAACACCAAGATGGGCCCCTATCGCGCCCTCGCCACCCTTGCCTTCAACTCCTCGCAGAAGGGCGATTACGCCACCGCCGCCACCCTCGCCAAAATTCTCGAACGCACCTGGGATAAATCCGAAGACTACGGTGGCGATACCGCCCTCTCCAAAACCAACAAAAAGCTGTTCGACGAAGTCGACAAGGCCATGGATCAGTTCGTAAGCCTCCTCGTCGAACACGCAACCGCAGCCCCCGAGGCCGCCCGCCTCCGCGCCGCATACACCAACTATCTCGAAAAACTAAAATCAGCCGACTGACTCAACTCCTGTAGTGGCCGATCTTCAGATCGGCCAACACCCTGTGGCAAGCACAGCCTCTGCTGCCTGTGCTCCTGGGCTTTTGACGTTTCTTGTTTTGTCATCCCGACCGGAGCGGCCGGGATTTTCTTGCGCGCCGAAGTGTGGCGCGCCGGCCGCGGAGTGGAGAGACCGTGGCAAATCTTCAGACCAATTTCGATCACTGAGACTTAGGGGATTATCAGGAGTGCAGACTTCTTTGCCGTAATCTCTCCTTCTACTTCATCCACGTCATAATCCAAAATCCCACCGCCGTACTGATAAACCACGCCACCAGCGTTATCTTGAACGCCTGCGAAAACGCCCGCAAACTATCCACCTTCGCCTTCACGATCATCGCCAGCTCATACACTTGGTCCGTCACATTCCTCAGCATCTCCTCCGGACTAACCCGAGCCATCGCCTCGTAATACGCCGCGCTGTTCTCATACCTCACCACGTGCTCGTAATACAGCAACTCTCTTCCATCCGCCGGCCGCGCATGATGCCGTGCAATCCGCGGCGTCAGCACATGCGAAATCAAATAAAGCGCCCGCACAAATCCTAGCGCGAACACTAGATAACTTGCCGCATACAACCCGCTCGCCGCAATCTCTCCCGTGCTCACCCACCGCAGTTTCGGTAGCACTTCCTTCCCCAACGGAATCGTGCTCGCCCCAAAAAACAATAAAAACGTCACCAGGTACCCGGCCTTCAAATCCGCCGCCCGGATTATCGCCTGCTGGTCCTCAAAATTCTTCCACGCGTACCCAACCCGTTCCGTCATCAAATCGCGCTCCGCTTCATTCACGCTCTTCTCCATGTAGGGGCGGCTTCAAGCCGCCTTCTTGGGTTGCTCCTGCCCTTGTAGCGGCCGCCTTCCGAGGCGGGCGGTGTTCATTGGTTTGTTCCTACATCATCCTTCTTCCATGCCGTCCCGTCTCTTCAAACAATCCCAGCACATTCGTCATGCTGAACAACTCCCGAATCTGCTTGCTCGCGTTCACCACTTCCAGCCTGCATCCCCGCGTCCGCGCCGAAACATGCAACGTCACCACCGCCCCCAACCCCGAACTATCCATCATCGGCACTTCCTTCAAATCCAGAACAATCCGCCCCTTCTTCCCGCAAGCCTCCAGCATCTCCATCTTCAGTAGCGGCACATTCTCGCTCGTCAATCTTCCAAAACACTCCACCACCCAACCATCCTCCACTTCGCGCCGCTGCACCCGAAATCCCCGCGCCGAACTTCCCCCGTCATTCCCCGCCATCCCCACCCTCCGTCCCCATGCAACTCCGCGTCAATCGTGCCCGCTTTGTACCTCATTTCCCCCTCTTTGCCTATAGCGCCCTTCCCCAATTGTGTAGGGGCGGCTCTAGGCCGCCCTTTTGGGTTTCTCCGGCGCCCGTATCGGCGACCTTCAGGTCGCCCAGCACTCTTCAACCACAGCACTCTTCTGGCACAGCCATTCCTGGCTGTGCTCTTCGTACTGACCAAATACGCTAAACTCCCCCCATGCAGCGCAAAATCTTCTGGCTCCTTTTCGCCGCCCTCGGCCTGGTCGCAGACTTCACGCTTCCGTTCGTCTGGGCCGTCATCGCCACCTTCCCCATCCTCGCGCTAAGCTGGTGGATCGCCTACCGCAGCGACTGGTTCCCCGACTAATTTCGAATTTCTTCTATCACTCATGCAAGGTTTCAGGCTGTGCAGATTGTCTCCGTGCCCTCTGTGTTCCCCCTCTGCGCTCTCTGTGTTAAATCTTTTTCTTTCTTCACCGCGCAATCCTCACATCGTCCGAAACAAAAAATGCCACGTAATATCCACCCCCGCATGCACAATTGCCGACGCAAAAATCGATCCCGTCCTCCGCCACGTCCACCCATAAAACAAGCCCGCAATCGCCGCCAGAATCACATACCGCCAGTTCGGAAACCTCAGATTCGTAATATGCGAAAGCCCAAATAGCATCGACGCCGTCCACCACCCCGCAAACTCGCTCTTCGAGGTCCGCGCCAGAAAATTCTGCAACAACCCGCGAAACAGCAACTCCTCCGGCCACGCCGTCAATAGCAGAATTCCCAGCGAACCTACCGCCAACCCCTTCCAATTTCCCCACTGCGGATCAAACGCAATAAAATGCAGCCGTATCCCCAGCGGAATCGCCACACACCCGAACAACACAAAACTCCCCAGCACATACATTCCCCAATTCTTTCCCCAACCCATCGAATACCCCACGCCCTTCGCCCGCCTCACCAGCAGAAAACACGCCAGCGCCACATTCACCGCCATCAGCACCGTAAACACATAAGCTAGCCGCCCGCCCGGGTACGGCCACATCCAGTGCGTCGGCCCGAATTTCACGAACGTCCACACCCCCGCCACGATCAAAAAATCTTGCCCGCTTCCCGCCCCCGCTCCGCGCGAGGAAACCGCCAGCCCCAGCGGCACA
>DATLVJ010000254.1:0-9510 GCA_035577585.1 Candidatus Limnocylindrales bacterium | reverse complement strand
CCGCGCTTGTTGTAGTCGTTCTGCAGCGTGCCGCCAAAAGCGGAAACCGTCAGCTTGTCCGACGGGCTGTATTGCACCAGGAAATCGCCGCGGTTTAGGGTGCGCGCGGCCTCGTCGAACCGGCGATGGCATCGCTGGTCGGCGGTGAACGTCACGTCGGTGTTATCGTTGCAAACGACTGGCGCGCCAGTTACGGAGTCCGTAACATTTTCGTTCTGGTAAGCATCTGGAGTGCGATTGGAATGCCGGTAAGAGAGCCGGATCAACAGATCGCGAATCGGCACCCAGTCTCCCGAAATGAAAAACGTGTTGTCCAGCGAGTGGGAGACGTCGCGGTGGGTGCGATCCATCCATAGCTCGTCGACGCCGGCCTTGATGGAACTCTTCTTGGCGAAATACCAGATTCCGCTGATTTCCAGATCCTTGCGGTTAAAGCCGAACGGCGTGTTCTCGGTCGGCCCTACGGGAGCGGCCGCATCGCCCTGAACCGGCGTGAACGCTCGCACCGGTGTGTTGTCGTTGTAATCGTACTGGCGGTAATTCGCTTTGAAGGTTACGTTTTTCCAGCTGGCCGTGGAGATCGTGTAATTCATCGCCAGAGTCTGCGCGTCTCCTCCCAGATTGGCCGCGGGCAACACTGCCAGCGAATTGCAAGCCTGTGTTCCGTCGCCGCAGGTGGTAATTGAGGTATTGGTGGTGTAGGGCAGGAACGCCTGGTTTTGCTTCAGAAATCCGGGCGTAATGCTGGCCGTTACATGCAGATATTTTCCGATGTCCGTCCCGGCTGCGAAATTAAAGTAGTTGGCGTGATTGTCCGGATAAAGCGCCATGGCTCCGGTCACAGGATTGGCGATCTGCTCGGCGTTGAAGCGGAACGGATTGTCCCACGTCAATGTGGACGTATTGTTCTGGAAAAAGGAACCGATGTACGCGCCTTGGACCACTAGCGAACGCCAACCGAAGTCGGCGCCGAAGCGCACCAGATTGTTGAAGTAGTTGATGGGTTCGGGCAATTCGACCCCGAATCCTCCCGTCGTTGCGGCACTCGGACTTCCATTCATTACCAGTCCAATCGGACGGGCTCCCTTCTGGCTTTCCCGGAAAAACAACCCGTTCACGTTCCAGTGGGAGTTGAGGTTGTAGCCGGCCGAAATGGTCCCGGCTTTCCGGTAAATTGCCGGGGTAAAGAAATTGGACTGCGGCACCACCTGCGTATTGACGATGTTTGGAATGGTGTTAGCGGGTGTGGCGGCCTGCAGCGCCTGGCGAATCAGCGTTGGGAAGCTGTAAACGCCCGGCGAAGTCTGCGTGAACAACGTGCGCGTCGTGTCGCTGTAAATGTGGGGAATTTCGTCGAAACGGAACTGCACCTTGAACTTTCCGTAATCGCCGTACGTTGCAAGATAGCTCTGGTCGTGGTACAGCGTGCTTTGCGATTGCAGGCCGAAATAATTCTTCGTGTGCAGCACGTTGTCGAATTTCACGTCCAGCCGCCGCACGTAAAAGCCATCCCGGACATCCTGATACTCGTTGAATTGCGAAGCCTTCAATGCCGGCTGGAACGGCAGATCCGGCCGTCCATACACTTCGCCGTTGGCGAAGCGCACGCCAAAATCCACCGTGCCATGGTCCGCATCCTTCTCCTTATCCTTGTTTTCCTGGGCGGGAACGCGGTAAGCGAAAGCAACAAGAGTCAAGACTGCCAGAATCGCAAGTTCAGCTGTTTTTCTCATTGAGTAAGCTCACTTTTCCTACCGCAAAAATGCGGAACCCGATGGGTGATTGGACCCGTGAATATAGGAATGGCAGTTGGTGCAGCCACGGTTGAAGTTCTTGACGGAGCTGAGCGGCTGCGCCTGCGTCGGATGGCGGCTGGCGTCGTGGCATTCGTCGCAGACGCGCGGCATGCGCACCTTCAGCAATTGCGGATTGTTGCTGCCGTGCGGTTCGTGGCAGTTGGCGCAGTTTTCCAGCACCGGCGGGTGTTCCCACAGAAAAGGACCGCGCCGCTCCGTGTGGCAGCTCAGGCAGTTTTCATTCGTGGAACTCTGGATCAACTGCTTGGGATTCGGCGTGCCGTGGGGATTGTGGCAGCTCGTGCAGGTTACTTTGCCTTCGCGATACGGCATGTGTGAAGAGCGCTGCAACTGTGCGCGGCGCATCTGGTGGCACTGCAGGCACAGTTCCGGCTGCCGTTTTTTCACGCCGCGATTGTCGGATAGCGGCGCGCTGTAGCGCGCGTCGGAAGAGAGCGTGGTGTGAACCTCTTGTTTAACCTGGTGGCAGTCCACGCAAGCAACCCCGCGCGATTCGTGCGGGCTGCCCTTCCAGAAAAGATGCGTGCCGCGAGAGTGGCAATCCATGCAAACGGCATTCTGTTCGGCTACCGAGTTCTTCGAATCCTTGCCGAAACGAATGGGGATAGTTTCTTTGCCGCCGCCGGCCTCCACGTGAGTGCGGCCCGGACCATGGCACGATTCGCAGCCCCGGGCTTCCTCGGCGGTGTGCGGATTGCCCAGCATCACTTTGCCCATCACGGTGTTCTTGAATCGGCGATTTTGATCGTCATGGCAAGTGATGCAAGTTTCGCTGCCGACGTAGTCGCCATCCGCTCCCTTGGGCGGAGGGGTCTTGGCATTTTCCTGCGAGGGCGTGGGCGAAGGAGTTGCGGATTTCGAATACGAGCCCGTTTCTCCCTGGCCGGACGGCGCAGGATCCTGCACCGGCTGCTGGCGGGCAAACGAATACACCGCCGCGAAGAAAAATAGGATTAGTCCCAGAATGGGTAGCAAGACTTGGCGAGGCGGCATGGTTCCTCTCATTGACCCTCCGATAACCGGCAAATCCGCGGCAGCCAAAATTCAGCCGAGCGGGTAGCAAGAGGCAAATCGCGTGCCAATCCTTGGAAGCTTTTCACAATCGGTCTGTGGAATTGCAGTTCTCTCGTGGACGGTATGAAAAATGGAACCCGCCCGATATTTTTCACTGTTCCAACGGGCAGCCAGTTCGCGGGGAAAGTTGTGCTATCCAATTAATTATCAATGACTTGGAAAGTAATCTCGCCTATAAGTTCCCAAAAGTCTGGACTTGCTTTTGATTCAATCGGCAGAGGAACGAAGATTTCCAGACAAGCGATGCTTCATTCGGTGGCTTCCAGGCATTCAAAATGCTCCCAAAATAGTTCCAATTTCCCGGTTTGAAACGCTGAAACGCCAATTTGAGTGGCTTTCTTTTACTCTAAGCCCTTTGCATTACTACTCTTTTGCTGCCCATCCATCGCAATTTCACCCATCTTGGTGTGAAATTCCGCACGTTCCTAGGGCAAGGAAGCCCATGACCGGCACTCCGACACACTCACCGGCGCCGTCAACGGCGGGCTTATTTTGAAGTGAATCGCCCCCTCGGAGGTAGAGCAAAAGCTTCTCGAACCCGTGTTGGCGTCTACGGGCGTTGCCACCACAACATATTCCTTGCACGAGCGCAGTTTGCACACCGCTGTGATCCGGAACTGGTATCCGGACTTGGTGCACCACGTCGTTCCGCTGCAGGTCGCATTTCCCAACGTTTCGTTTATGAAGTTCGCGTGATCCGGTGAGCTGGCGTCTGGCTGGCGCGGATCGGGCCCGAGCGATGCCAAATCCGGCGCAAAGACCCTCTTGGGATAGGCTGCCTCATAAGTAGTCTGAGCGACGTTTATCGTGCGGACCATCCCCACGGCACCGTCCTCATTCGCGGCCACTTTCGAACGTACCAAGTTCGGAATCGCGATCGCCGCCACCACCAGGATCACCGCCACGTCAAAATCCCCGCCCCGGCTCTCTTCCCGAATCGACGTCTCGTCTCCATAAAACGCGATCAGCCCAGGCGCATTTTCGAAGCCCGCGTTTGCGAGCGATTTCGCCACCCCTGGCGATAAACCCCGAAGCTTCAGCGATGCCATTGCGATGGAGTCCTGGTATAAGAGCGCGGAAGCCTCCGCCGAATGGCCCGGAGGCAATGCTGCCAGGAATTTCTTGGACTTTCCAAGCGAGTCGCCGGAGGCATGTAGGCGAATTGCGTCTGCAACGGTTTCCCGGCTCGAGCCGATGATCCAGTAACTGTCCAAAAATGCGTAGCCGATTTTTAGGGGAGCCTGTCCGGAAGGAACGTTCATCGAGGATATCGTGACTCCACCTTCTTCGAACTCTTCCGTGCGGAACTGAGTCGCGGCCAGCAGGGAACTCAAGCTCTGCTGCAGGTGTTTTGTATCGCTAACCTTGAGTATTACATTCCATTCGGGCTTGGGTGGAGAGACGCTGATTAGTTCCATCGTGATTTCCCCCGTCAGGCAGCTCAGCAGGTCGTCCCGCAAACTGAGCTTCAGCACCTGCTCCATCTGCGCAATGCTCGCGAATACGTTCGCATTCGTGGAGCTTGTCAGTACTTTCATGTCGTCGAATATCCGCGCGGGGCTTGCCAGCACCAGCGTTCCTGCCACAATCGCCTTGGGCGAAACGAAATCCATGCTGCCCAGCGGTGCCGGCTTCGCCAGCCACGCGGCCGCTGCCCGCCGCGGGCCCGTGAAACTCAATTCACCCTGGCTGATAGCCTCGCCGTTCACTTTACTGTGCTCCCAAACCAGATACTTCATTTCGGCAAAGCCGCTGCGATCGAACAGCAGCTTGTCTTGATTGGTGCCCGGAGGAACCTGGCTCAGAATCTTTTGCAGATCGGCGGCCGCCAAAGTTGTCACGCCGCCGCTATAAACCTGTTCGACCTTGTGTCCAAACGGAGTGGCGACAAAGCCGCGGCTAGCCGCGTCCAGGCGCGCGTTAAATTTTCGAAGGGTGACCAGGTCCAGCGCGCCGACAATGTAATCAGGTCGCACCAGTAACAGCAGGTCACCCGCCGCGGGCTTTCCCTCCATCGCCCCCAATTCCTGCTGATTCATCACCCGGACGCCGGAGTTCGATTTTCCCGCGACTTCCCCGATCATCTGTTCAAGAAATTTTCTCAAGCCCGGCTTCCGGACTTCGGCAACGATCAGCAGGTTGGGCTCACGGCCTTCCATTGTCCCAGAGACCGCGACCTCCTCGCCCAGGTACTGGCTGAGTTGCGAGAATTTATCGAGTGAATCCTCAATCTTGGGCCCGACGCTAGCCGCTTGACCATTGTGCCACCACTCGCGCAGCACGTAACTTTCCTTCAGTTCCTGCCGAAAAGCTTCCAACCCTTGGCTGGCGGCGCCACCATAATTCGGAAATGCGCCGTATGACATCGTTGATTCCGGCAGCAGCGGCAGTAGTCGGCTTTCTCCTCTGGGAGCGGGAAACTGGACGTCATTCTGTAGCTTTTCGAAGAGATGCCCGAATTCCGCAAGCAATCCGGGATATTTTGCTTCGAGCTGTGCAGTCCAATCCTGCTCGGGTGTTCCGCCGCCCGGCGAAGACTGAGCCCCACATGCAATCGCGAGCAATCCGCTGACGGCAATGAATGCCAAATACCTGCCAAAACGACGCCCGATTTTATTCAGAGTCTGCACGTAGCCCCTCCGTTATTGCCCCGGGTTGGAAATAATTGAGGATAGACTGCGAGCCGGGATTCTTCTACTGGAATGCCTGTGCCGTGCGGCGCAGTGGTTAAGTGAATAGCGGGCGGTCCTTAGCCTTGCATCGAAAGCATTGCATCGAATAACCCTCCGGGCTCATCTAACTGCCCGTGTACCCGGTGCATCTCATCGTCCGGATAAATCGTAGCTCGTAGCAGTAAGCGGCGATGGGAGGCGAAAGTCGCCTGGCGGTAGTTTTCGCTGGGAGCTTGCGTTAACCTCTTTGTGGGACACTTTTGCGATCCCGATTCAACAACAGGTCAGTTCAAGGACTAACAGGAGGTCCGCAGTAATGAAGAAATTGCTTTCGATTGCAATATTGGCCGCATTTTGCGCGGTAATGGCTATGGCGGCGGATGACGTCGTCAGCGCAGTCCACGGTGTCGTCACCAAGGTGGATGCCGCCTCCAAGACAATCGTGGTGAAAACCAAGGACGGTACACTGCACACGATCCACTTTGTGGATAAAACCTCCGTGAAAGGCGGAGAAGCCGTCGAAACTGGCGCCAAGGATACTTTTCACGGCGTGAAGGAAGGCTCTGAAGTCGTTGCCCACTATACGGTAGCCGGAACCGAAAAGACGGCAGTCGAAGTCGACAAGGTCGGCAAGGACGGCTACAAATCAGTGGAAGGCACGGTAACCAAAGTGGGCGAGGGCGGCAAAACGATCACTGTGAAAGCCGCCGATGGAACGGAACACACGTTTGAAACGGCCGGCCACGGCACCAAAGTCGCCGCTGTCGACGCCGCGAAGGGAACTGAGAAGGGCGCCAAAGTGACCGTGTATTACACCGAAAGCGCCGGCAAGAAAATCGCGCACTTCTTCGAGAAGCTCTAGCGTTTCCCGTCTGAGCTTCGCGTCAAACAAAAAGCACTGGGTAATTTTTCCCGAAACCAACCCTGCTGGAGATTCTCCGGCAGGGTTCTGTTTTTGATCAACAGGCTCAATCGGCGGCCATCGGCCGCGCCAGCGCATTGGTCATGTCCGCGTGCAGCAGGCGGTGAAACAGATGCTCTCCAGCTTCGCGGCGCAGTGAAAGTCGCCCGGCGACATAAGCGCGCGAAGAGAGCCCCCGCTGCACCGAATCGCAAATTGCCATGTCCTCGTCCTGAACTTTCTCGCTGACCGCAATGCTCTCCTGATGGTGTTTCGCTGCTGCCGGGCTGGTGTCCTCGAAATAGTAGTCGAAAATCACCGCGCATTTGTTGACGCCCAAGGGCAGAACCAGATTCGTGTCCATCACGCCAGAGTAAGCGTTGAGCATGAAGTTGGGGTAGATCCATAGATAAAAAGCAGTGCCTTGCCGGGTGGCGCTGATGGAGGATTCCAGCGCGCCCGAACTATCCAGTGGGCTGGACTGCAGGCACGCCCGCTCGAAATTCTCGATCGTGTATTTGGTGTACTCGACGACACTGCTCAGTCCCTTGTGCGCGTGCGGCACGTGGTAGCCGCCATCGAGGTAGTTGTCTACGTACACTTTCCAATTGCAATTCAACGTGTAGATGCGGCGATCGAAATACTTCAATGTCTCTCTAATCTTTAGCGGGGCAACCAGTTCGGGAACCTTGCCGAGAAATTCGCGTAACGAGGTAGCGCGCCCGTCCAGGTTCACGAAAATCAAATTCTCCCAGGTATCCAGCCGAACAGGCACCAGTCCGTTATCGGCGCGCTCGAAATTGCATACGCCTTCGAACTCGACCATCCCCTTCAATGATCCGTCGTTGCCGTATGTCCAGCCATGATAGGGACAGCGGAAATTCTTCGCGCAACCCGCTGCTTCGGGAACCACGGCCGCGGCGTGATGCCGGCAGACGTTGTAGAACGCACGCAGTTTACCATCGTCGCTGCGAACCACGACCAGCGGCTCTTTGTTGACGTCGATGGTGAAAAACTGCCCGGGTTCCTTTACTTGGTCCAGATGCCCGACCACCTGCCAGTTGGCGGCAAACACGGAGTCGCGCTCAAGCTGGGCCAGGCGCTCATCGAAATACCAGGGAGCGGGAATGGTCCAGGCCTTTTCCAGCGGATTGGATGGGTTGTAGAGATTGAGGAGATCACGAACGCTGCGTTCTTGCATAACGAATGACTCCCAATGATCGGTTCAGCAACAATTAGCCATCATTGTTATGCAAACGCCGAAAAGGCGCAAGGAATGCCCCGCCGGAATCACCTGCAGGAAATAGACACTGGCACCTGCTTAGGGGCAAAGCAGGTGCCAGCATTCATCGTCCTCGACCTGGGAGTGTTTGCCGAACCAATCTCAGGAGTAAAAACGCTTCAGTGCCAATCCTCCAAGACCCAAAGCACTCAGAAGCAATGTACTCGGCTCTGGAACGCCAGTGTTTCCACCGCCACCATTGTTGTCACCGCCGCCCGTGGTGCCACCTTCGACCACTCCAGACAGAATTGCACCCGACAAGAGGCAACGTACATTCTTTGATCCGTCGTTGACGCAGCCATTGTTTCCTAGCGTGGCAGTTGTCATCAGTTCGTCAGAGCAACCTCCGAGCGGCCCGTTGCCCGGGCAATTGGATACTGCCGTGAAGACTGTACCCGTTCCTCCAGAGGCTGAAAGTGCGCTAATGGAGAGTTCCAGGATCTGCAATGGACTAACACCGCTCGCGAAGTCCAAAAAAGTGGTGCCATACGTGGCAGTAGTATTCAAGGTTGTATAATTGAATCCACCCAGCACGGAACCTGCTGTAGTGGTGATGTTGACCGCCGTGATTACACCAGTTGTTGCGTCCAGGGTGAACGTGCCCGAAAGCGCCCCCCCGTCCGAGAAATTGCCCGACAGCGTCCAGTCTACCAACGTGTCTGCCCTTACAACCCCCGGGGCCGCCGCCAACAAAGCCATACACAACAGAGCCAACCCTAAATTCTTCATGCGTCCTCCTCCCCAAATCTTAGAATGCGCACCAGATTTTATTCTTAACCCGATGCTGGTGCTGCTCATTAATTGAGCATGGTGAGTGCCAAGTCTTGCAAATTCTGACGGTTACAAGATATCGAAAGAACTGATCGGACAGTTCATATAGAGAAGTAGACTTGTTCGATATGCTGATCTTGATCTGACCCAAATCTGACCTGGTAAGTCCCGCAATTCAGAGGGAGGTTCGATGGCCGAATTCCCGAATTGTGCAAGACATTGCACAACTCCGAACGCCGCGTTGCCAAAACTAAGGCGTGAAGGGAGTATCGTTTAAGCCCAGCCCGCCACTCCCCAATCGCAAATCTCAATTGTTGGTGGGTTGCCTTCATGTTAGCATCCCGTCCAATCGCCACACTGGCGGAGGCGCGGGGTCAGGCTGACGAGTATGTCGAATCCCCATCCCGTCTGTACGTTTGGTCCATTTCGGGTCGATTTCGAGACCTGTGAAATCCACAAGCATGGAATTCGTCTCCACGTTCAGGCCCAGCCTGTCCGCGTCCTCTGGTTTTTGGTTGAACGTCCCGGACAACTGGTCACCCGCCAGGAATTGCAGCAAAAGTTATGGCCGGGCCATGCCGCCGAAGAGGTTGATGACAGCCTGAATTCCACCATGAAGAAACTCCGCGAGGCGCTCACCGACGATGCCGGCAAGCCTCTGTATATCGAAACCATCCCCCGCCGCGGATATCGCTTCATCGCTCCGCTTCAAATGGAGGTTCCGGAGAAGCTGCCCGGCGACACTCAGACGGCTGCCGACGAGCCCAGTTGGTTGACCGCCGAAACCGTCGTCCAGGCGGTTCCCGTTCCGATCGAACCGCTTGGCTGGAGGCGCTACCGAAAATCAGGATCTATCGGCCTTCTGACTGTCATTGTGATCATTGGTTTGCTCTCGGTGACGGCGTTTCTGAAAAGGGCCGGCGCCGACGCGCAGATCCATTCCATCGCCGTGCTTCCCTTTGAAAACCTTTCCGGGGATTCCAGCCAGGATTA
>DATLVJ010000253.1:0-4542 GCA_035577585.1 Candidatus Limnocylindrales bacterium | reverse complement strand
CCGCTCCAAAGCGCATGCTCATGATCGGGCTTGCATCCGGCTCCTGGGGGCAAGTCTTTGCCAACGATCCGCGCGTTTCCCGGCTCGATGTGGTCGAAATCAATCCGGGTTACCTGCAATTGATTCCCCAGTACCCGATGGTGAGTTCACTGCTGCAAAATCCGAAAGCGCATCTGTATGTCGATGATGGGCGGCGCTGGCTCTTCGCGCATTCCGATGAAAAATACGATGTGATCGTCGCGAACACCACATTCCATTGGCGGGATCATAGCAGTACGCTGCTCTCAAAGGATTTTCTTCTCTTGATTCGGCAGCATTTGAATCCAGGCGGCATTTACGTTTTCAATACGACGGAATCAAATGAAACTATTGCTACCGCACTGGTCGTATTTCCTTACGGGATGCGCCTCATCAATGTGCTGGCCGTCAGCGATTCTCCCTTTTCCCTGGATCGGGAGAAGTGGTTGCAGAACCTGGCCGCATTCCGGATGGATGGAAAGCAGTGCTTTCCCGCGGAGACGAAGGAGGGGCAGTATTTGCTGAGTGCCTATTCCGCTTTCGCCGATACGATTCATGCGCCCCCAAGATTTCTGGGGGTAGAAAGCGACGCCTCTTTGCGCGCGCGGCTTGGCCGTCAAAGGATCATCACGGATGACAATATGGGGCGCGAATGGGCGCCGACTGTGGAACTTCCCTGGCGGCAGTAAGCGCGGCGCGGATTGCTCGAAGATCGTATCTGCAGAGATCCGGATCCGTTGAAAAATACGCTTTGTGCTTGCCGAACGGTTCTAGCCCAGGGTGGCTTCCAGAACTTCGCGCAGGACATCCTTTTTTTGCGGGTTGAGTTTGGCGCCCTGCGCCGTCAGGTAGAAAACGTCGATGGCCTTTTGGCCTTCGGTGTCGATCAACGCCACATCAATATTGCAGCCCTGGCGGGCGAGGGCGGAACCTACTTCATACAAAAGACCAGGCCGGTCCTGGGTGACTACCTCCATCAAGGTGGAGTGGTCGGAGGAATTGTCGTCGAACTGAATCGAGGTCCGGAAAGTGACTTTGGGAGGTTTCGCCATCGCAGCGGCCAAGCGGCCTTTCAGCAACGGTTCCAGCGGTTGCTTGCCGTTTACGACGTCCGCGATGCTTTGCTGAAAGCGGGAGCGCTCGCCTGGGTTCAGTTCTAGTGTGCGGTGGAGGTCAACAAAGTGGAAGGTGTCCAGGACCACGCCGGCGGAATTCGCGAACGCGTCCGCCTTCACGATATTCATGCCCCACGCGGCGAGGACCCCGGAGATCGCGGCAAAGAGCGCGGGGCGATCACCGGAAAGCAGCGTAAGTTCAAAAGCGTGGTGGCGTTCCTTCAAATTGGTCTGAACGGGATGCGCGCCGAGTTCCTGATAAAGCGCAAAGTGCAGGGCCACTTCTTCCGGGGAGTGAACGGCTAGATACCGGCGGGGAAAACCTTCGAGGAAACGCTCAATCTCCGGCTTGGACGCGGCTTCGGATTGGCGGCTGACCTGATCGAGCAGCAAGGCTTCGTCGGAAACGTGCAGGCGGTCGCGGTCCACGGTGCGGCTGAAATGGTTGGAGGTGGCCACAAACAGTTGCCACAGCATCTCCGATTTCCACGGAGTCAGTGCCTCCGGGTTTACCGCGTGAATGTCCGCGTAGGTCAGAAGGCAAAGACGCTGCAGGCGTTCCTGGCTTCCCACGACGGCGGCGAATCCGGAAACCGTGGAAGGATCGAAAATGTCGCGGCGCTGGACGGTGGCGGACATGTCCAGGTGATGCTCGATGAGAAAATGCACTTCGCTTTTTTCTGCCGGGCTAAGTTTCAGGCGGTCGGCGGCGGTTTCGAGCGCTTGCAGGCTTCCCGCGACGTGGCTTTCGACGGGCATCCCCTTGCCGACATCGTGCAGCAGCAGCGAGAGGACTAAGAGATCGCGGCGATCCACAGTTCGCCACAAGGGAGCGAAATGCGCGCCACGCTGGTCGGGTGGGGAGGAGAGTTCCTGCAAATGCTCGATGGCGCGCAAGGAATGCTCGTCAACGGTGTAGCGATGGTAAAAATCGCGTACTACCAGCGAATCGATCGTTCGGAATTCCGGCAGCGCTTCGGTGAGCAGGCCCAGGCGATGCATCGGCCGAAGTGCCAGCGAAGGGAACGCGCCTCCCAGGATTTCATTCAAGGCGGCCCAGGTGATGCGGGTATTTTTCTGCTGCAGTTCGGGATGCAGCATGATGTAAGCGATGCCGCGCTCGGCGTCACGGCTCAGAGGAACTCCGAGGCGCGAGGATTCGGCCAGCAGTGAATAAATCGAATTCCTGTCGGAAAAGGCCTGCTCGTTGGTTAATTCCAGCAATCCATCGCGAACGGCAAACGCTCTTCCGGTGGCTGTCTCGATTTTTCCGCCGGGCATGGCGTTCATCAAGCGCTGGCGCAGGGAAAGCTGAGTCACCTGGCGCTGCTCCATGTAACGGAGCAACTGGCGATTCAGCGCGCGGGCGTGACGGAAGTAGAGGCGCATCCACTCGGCGGCGTTGCGGCGGAGGTTGTCGTCGATCCCCAGCGAACGGTCGGCAGCGTCGGCTTGCAGTTCGTAGGTGAGCGTGTTGTCATTGCGGCCGTTGGAGTAATGAAGGAAGCATCGGATGCCGCTCAGGAACTCCACGGCGTTGCGCGTGAGTTCGTCTTCGTTCATCGGGCTGATGCGCGGGTCGCGGCGATCACCGGCCAGTTGACGCATCCAGAGAGTTGCATGGTAATCCCGCAGGCCTCCCGGGGCTTCTTTTACGTTTGGTTCCAGATGGAAAATCGTGTTGCCGTAGCGGCCAAGCCGTTCCCGAGTGAGGCGCTGGAGTTCCGCATGGAGCAGCGGCCGAGCCTGTTTTTCCGGGCCAAGCAAAACTTTGGTGTCCAGTTTTTCGAAAAGTTGCGCATCGCCGTCCAGAAACCGGCGGTCGAGCATGGCCAGATGAAACTCGGAGTTGGATTCCTCGATGTGGCGGCATTCCTCCAGCGTGCGGCCTGCGGAGCTGACGCGAAACCCGAGGTCCCAGAGAGTTCGCGAAAATTCAGAGATGAGCGGGCGGAACTCCTCTTCGGCTTTTTCGTTGCCGAAGAGAAAGAGCAGGTCCAGATCCGAATAAGGGAAAAGCATCTCGCGGCCGTAGCCGCCAAGGGCCAGCAGGGCCATGCCCTGCGCGGGACCGCCGCGCACACGCAGGAGTTCGCCGAAAACTTTCTTAATCGTGCCGTCGGCCAGCTCACACAACTGCCGCAGCGTCTCGCGGGCGCCGGCTCCGTTCTCAAATAATTTACGAATCCGCTCCCGCTGAGCTTCGCATTGGGGCCCCAGCTCAGAAAGCGGAGTTACCTTCGGTTCATCCATCGTTTTGTGTTTCGGGCGAAAGCTTGGAACCAGACCTGGACGCGGAGAGGACATCGGGATCCTTACAGAGCGCTTTCGCCGCGTTCCTCGTTGCGGATCCGGATTGCTTCTTCAACCCGGCTCAGGAATATCTTACCGTCTCCGATTTTTCCTGTCTTGGCGCTCTTTAAAATCGTTTCCACGGCGCGGTTCACCAGATTGTCCGGGAGGACCAGTTCCAACTTGATCTTGGGTAGAAGGTCCACGGTGTATTCCCGGCCGCGGTAGACCTCCGTGTGGCCCTTCTGGCGGCCGTGGCCGCGCACTTCGGTCACGGTCATTCCGTCAATGCCGATTTCCAGCAGTGCGTCCTTCACCGATTCGAATCGCGACGGCTGAATGATGGCTTCAATTTTCATCATACGGATTTCTGCTCCCGCCAGGCGTTGTTGCCGAATTCCATCCGTGCCTCAAGCTTCCAGGTTGTAGCCCTCTTCTCCATGCTGCGTGATGTCCAGCCCTTGGATTTCCTGCTCTTCGGTAACGCGAACACCGGTAACCGCGTCCACGATTTTCAGAATCACGGTGGTGCCGACGATTGCGAAAACCCATGCCAGGAGAATGCCCACCAGTTGATTGCCAACCTGTCCCCAGTGGCCATCGAAACCTCCGACAGGTTTGCCATCGCCATAAATCGGGTTGACGACCATGCGCGCGCAAACTCCCGTGAGCAGTGCGCCGATGGTGCCGCCGGCGCCGTGCACTCCGAATGCGTCGAGCGCATCATCGTACCCGAAAATGGCTTTGAACTTCGTGACCATCCAGTAGCAGAAGACGCCCGCGACGAAGCCGATGCCCAGCGCGGAGAGCGGGTCAACGAATCCCGCGGCCGGCGTGATCGCTACCAGGCCGGCGACCGCTCCCGAGATGGCGCCGAGCGCGCTGGCACGCCCGTTCTTCAGCCATTCGGCCGCGCTCCAGCTTAACGCCGCTGCCGCCGCGCCGAAATGTGTCGCGACAAAGGCGCTGCTTGCCAGCCCGCCGGAAGACAAAGCGCTGCCTGCGTTGAAGCCGAACCATCCGACCCACAAGAGGCACGCACCGATGAAGCTCAGCACCATGCTGTGGGGCGGCATCGGCTGTTTGGGATATCCCACGCGTTTTCCCATGTACAGGG
>DATLVJ010000252.1:0-5929 GCA_035577585.1 Candidatus Limnocylindrales bacterium | reverse complement strand
CCCCTCCCATGCCTCTCCGCCCGGTTCTCCCCATGAAAAACCGTCCTTCGGTACAGTAGTCGCTCCCCACTCCAAATGTTAGAAATGGTCCAGTTGAGGTGCTTGCAATGAAGAAACTCTTCTTGGCTGCTTGCTTCACATTCGCTCTCGCCGCTCTCGGTCCAGTTGCCTCTGCCGCAGGTCCCGGCTGGCCCTTTCACCGTCACCACAAAGACAAGGCCCCAGCCGCTGCCAAGGCGGAGAAACCCGCGAAGAACAAGAAATCCATGTTCCATCGCCAGAAATCCCAGGATAAGACCCGCGAACAGTCCGCTAACGCGGAAGTCGCCGCAGGCGTCTCTCCTGGCCCCAAGTCCGTGGGCTGGCGCCGCCAGTCCCCCGGCCCGGCCGGCGCCGGCGCTAGGTAGCACCACCGCTTCTTGTTGAGTGCCGCACCCTAGGTTTTGATAGGGTGCGGGTTTTGCCTTTTCCTTTCCCGTTCGCTCTGCCCTCTGCGCCTCATCCCGCCGTCTCCGCGGGATGAACAACCTCTCCCCACCCACCCGCCCATCCTCCACGGTGAATTCCGGGCCTCCCCCCTCCCGCTCCATATCCCCCAGAAACGGCAGGCGGAGTCTCCCTGAATAAGCTGAATATTCTGCGCACTCACGGAAGTTGGCTTCCCTGTCGTGGACAGAATTGCGCACTCCAGCGAGCTGCATCTTCGCTGCAATTCGTGTATCCAGGTTCGTTCCTTTAAGATAGCTCGCTGCCGGCAAATCCATCTCCGCCTTCTGGTTGGCACCCGATATGCTCCTACCGTGCTTGCGGGCTACTTGGTCGGGCGCCTCAATCCCCACGGCCCCTTACGCCAAGGGAAACCTCAAAATTGACTGGACCGGCGAAGATAGCCCGCGCCAATTTCGATTTGCTTCTGCCCAGTTGCAAACGACTCATCAGGTGAAGACCATGTGGCAGAAAAACTGTCCTGTTTGTCGGACCTTCCTCGCGAAGAAACACCCTACGGAATCGATCCCCTGCCCCTGCGGCAAATACGTCTGGAAAGGTTAACCCTTCCCAGCCGTTAGACGATAAATTGCCGCCGTTCCCTGCGCAAATCTGCCCTCTCGATTCATTTTGATTTCGAAGATTCCCTGGTCATGGCATTTTTTCTCCAGTCCACTGGAGGACTGCGTCCATGCGGCTGCAAAAACATCCAAGCCGTCTTGCAACGTTGCCGATCGGAGATCGTCTCGGCTGCGTGAGGGCGTGGTCTACGTTCTACCGCTAGTTACGATTCTCCCGGCAACTTTTTGAAGTCCCTCGAACATTGGCGGAGTTGCTCTGCCCAATTCAAGAATTTTGTGAATTTCAAAGAAAGGAGAAGCCATGACCATGATTCGACGCCTGCGCTACGCCCCGGAAGCCGCCACCGGCCTCTGCGCCACTTGCAGCTGGGGCACCGTCCGCAACGGCTTTCGTGAAAGTGAAGCCGAAGCGTTCTGCCGTCTCGTCGGTCCGAATTCGCGCGTGCGCTACGCGGTCCGTGAGTGCAGCGACTACTGCGACCGCCGCGTCCGGATGACCGCGAGCGAAGCTCGCCGTTATGGCTTCGTCACCGAGATCCGGCTGGATGCGAATGAGATTCGCTCTGCATCCGAGGATTAGCGCGGCAACTCAAAACAAAAGGTCCCGCAACTCCCCAAAGTTGCGGGGCTCTTTCTTTCTAGCCTGGTGGCCCATCCTTGCGGGATTGGTTCATGCAAGGGTGGGTCTTCTCTTGCTTTTTGCTTCCAGATTCCCGGGCTAAACGTGGAACTGGCGGAGGTGATGGTCAAGATGTTGATACGTCAATGCGGCCCATTCGACCGGAGTAAGCGGGCCGAAGAAAAAGTGCGGGTGCTTCGTGCAGATCGCCGGCCCGCCGGCCACGAACCGGTCGATCGATTCACGGAGGCGTTGACTTTCGACGACGAAATCGCGTTCATCGGTTACCAGGCAGCTTTTCTCGGTCGTCGCATTGCGGCGCATGGGCTCCCCTTTCACCAGCAACGACTTCTTCACCAACGGCCCCAGCAGGCGTCCAAGGAAGACTCGCGGCGATTCAGGTGGCTTCCCCATCGCCAAGTCCATCGCCGCCGTGCAATGGGCCAGCGCCTGCGCAGGGTTCATCTTGCCCCATTGGCGCTGGCTATCGGGCTGCAATCGCGCCAGCCGCTCCTTCACTTCTTCCGCCCTTGCCGCTTCAAAGAGATTTTTCATGTGGAAAGGTCCCCTCCGATCATCGCCACTTTTTGTCTCTCCCGATGCTTCAGCTTAGGGCCTACAGACGCGGATGGTGATGGGACGTCAGTTCTCAGTGCGCATCCGTGGGTGCAGGCGTTCCGTCCGACCACTTGAGCACCGGAATCATGAACTCGGTTATTGGCTCGGGAGCACCTTGAAATTGTGGATTCAACATGACTGGAGAACCCGGCAGATCCGCACCCCAGGATTTCGGATCTGTAAGCGGGACGTAAAACATCAGATGAGGAACCCAATGCCTGACGGAGTCGTTAAGGTATCCTTGTTTCGACAGCATGTAACACATTGCGCCAGGTTCCAGCGCAGGCAGCTCTTTCACATCGAACGCCTTGATGCCATCGATAATCTCAGATTTGGAGCGTCCGGCTAATACCAACTCCGTCCTCTTGAAAGTGAGTGGCAGAATGGATCGCACAGCGGGGGGATTGAAACAAATCGGACCTCGCATCTTGGGGTTCCAGAACTCCGGAAAGTCAAACGGGGACATCCACGATCGCTCCACGAGGCACAAGAAACCGTTCTTGCCTTTGACCGCGGTTTCGTACCCGTGCCGTCCGAGGACCGAAACCTCGGCATCCCGTGATATGGACTCGGGAGCCGCACTCCGCGCCAGGGCTATTTCGGCATTTCGATCCATCAAGTATTGATCGATTGGGGCCATGCTCGGATACTGCGTTTTGGGGTCCTGCGCTCGCGATTGGGTCGCCACACATAGCACGATAGCCAGCGCGACGGTCCACGACGCGTTCATTGGGACAATCTTCCGGTTCCTTGCCAGTTTCCTGGTGGTTGACATGATGTCCTCTCCTTCGTACGAGCAACACCTATTTCATTTGCTCCTCTATAGGTAAATCGAACGGGAGCCGCGCCAATCGACAGCCTGGGTGAAGAATCTTTGTCGTGGGGAATACCTGCGGAAGTTGCCGCGTAACTTCAATGATATCCGCACTTACGCAAAACAGGAGAAGGTGCAGGTGTGAGCCGTGCGCCAAGAGGGTGGCAAGGAGCGATTGGAGAAGAGACTGCGCCCATTGCTACGGACGGGCCCTACCAGAGAAATTCAAGAGGGGCACGATTTATCGTACCCCTACAACGAAGGAGGTAACCCAGGAGGGATGGGTAACTCCCGCCCTTACAAAAACAAGGGGATTAGTTGTTGAAGTCGGTTTTGGTTTCGAGCTTGGCTAGCATGGGCTCCAGGAAAGGCTTGTTGGCGTCGGGTGCGCCGGCGATGGCCAGCTTCATTTCTTTGGACGCGGATGCGTAATCGCCGGTATGGGACGCGAGACGGGCTTGCGCCAGATGGCTTAGCCAGTGGTTGGGATCGCGCTTGGCGACTTGCGGGTAGAGTTCAAACGCACGCTTGGTGTCGCCGGCGCGCTGCAGGCCGCGGGCATAAACGTAGAGCTGCGTGGCTGTGGCTTTGGCGAAGGCGGCGGAGAGTGTTTTTGCGGCTTCGTCTTTCTTACCCATAGCGTCGAGGATGCGCGACTTGGTTTCGAGATTCTCAAAGCGGTCTTCGTTCTGGATGGAAGTGTCTTCCCACTTCAGCGCTTCTTCGAGGTTGTAATTGTTGTCGAGGCACCAGTTGGCGGCTTCGTCATAGCCAGCCCAGGTGAAGCCGCCGACGCTGCGCAGCTGATTGCGAATGCTTTTGAGGACAGCGGCTTTCACGTCGACGGAAACGCGGAACGGCACGGCGATTTTTTCCCAGCGCATGGTGGCCGCGGCGGAATCGGGCTTCACGTCGTCAAAGGTGTAAGTGAGCGTGTCAAACGCCGCGCTGGAGGCGGGCTTGACGGTGACGCGCAGCGCGTCTTCCTTTTCGTCGTAGCTGAAGCTGCCCCAGGAGGTGGAGTTTTTGGAGAAGATGATGGTCCACTGATCCTTGTCGGGGATCATGTGGAGGCCGTAGGTGCCAGCGGCGAGAGGCTTTCCTTCGATCATGACGTCATCGGAGAAGGTGATGGTGGAGTTTTCGTTTGCACCGGCGCGCCAGACTTTGCCGTAGGGGACGGTTTTGCCCCAGACTTCGCGCGTGCCGGCGAGGGGGCGGCTGTAACTGATGCTGACCGTGCTGATGCCGATGGTTTGCGTGGTTTCGCCGTGCTGGCTGATGCGGGGGAGATTCAGTTCGGTGGCCTGGCTGCCATTTTTGAATTGCGCGTGAGCGCTGGTGATGGAGAAGGCGAGGCCGAGAGAAATTGTGAGAAGAAAACGAAATGTGCTGCGCATAGAGACACCATCCTGGTCGCGAAAACGGGAGATTCGCGGAAGTGGAGATTAGTTGGGTGAACACGCCCAAAGCGATAGACGGGTGAGGAGAAAGGGCGTGAGCAGGAAAGTAGGACTATTCGGATGAGTTGCGGATATCATCCATCATTCTGTTCACCTGGAGTGGTTTCATTGTGGATAAACAAGGCACGAAAAAATCCTGAAATTGCCACCACAGTAACGCCCGGACACAACATAACCGTCAGCGGAAAACCGAATGGACTGCCTGCCTTTGTTCCAGCCTCAATCGGCGACAATTGCGGATTCGCAATCAGTCCCACGATCATGTCAGCGCCGAAACTTAGTGCGCCCAAAAAGATCGAAGCGCCAATTGCTGCGGCCCACTCGGCCGGCCGAGACAGTTTCTGGGTGAAGCCACTTCCGTGCCACATGTACAGCGCAACGGCAGCCAGCACGATGTAGGTCAGGATGCCAAAGATGAGTCGAGACGCCTCATCCGACAATATGTGGGTGAACGTCAAGAAATAAAAAATGGCGACGATCTGTACGGCCAGCATCGCAAGTCCAAAGGCATCGGGCACGATGGCCGAAATGGTTGAGGTGGCGCTTCTCATTGGGTGCCAATTCTCTAAATTCTAACGCAGTTTTTGCTGCGGGGGTTTGCGAAGGCGCAGACCAGGAGTACGGAAAAGAATGTAGAAAAATCTATTGACTTTCGCTTTTTGTTCGCCTATATTCACCCCCGGTAGAGGAAACGGGAAACGGGTGGCTTCGGCTCCATTGCCTTCGGGCTCTCCCGAGCCGGATGCCACCCGTTAAAGTAGCGCAAGAGCCGGTTCCCTGCCAGGAGCTGCCATGGAAGCCTGTGTCGAAAGAAATAGCGAGGTAGAGGAAGTTAAAGAGGTGGAGAAAGTAGAGGACATGGCGGCGGAGGCGGAGGACCGGTCTGAAGACCGGCCACTACAAACGGCTAAGCGATCTTGGTTTGGGGCAAATTGGCTGGGGCTGGGCAAAACGCGCGCAGCGGAAAAAATGCCACATATTGTGCATGTGGACGTGGACGCGTTTTTCGCTTCGGTGGAGCAGGTGCTGAACCCGAAGTTGCGCGGGAAGCCGGTGCTGGTGGGGCGCGGCGTGGTGGCTTCGGCGAGCTATGAAGCGAAATTCCGCGGCGTGAAGACGGCGATGAGTTTTCGCGACGCGCTGAGGATTTGCCCGAAGGCGATCATGGTGCCCGGGAAATACGAGCACTACGCGGATTTTGCGGAGCGCGTGCGGCGGATTCTGGAGACGTATACGCCGGCGGTGGAAACGGCGGCGCTGGACGATTTTTATTTGGACTTCGCGGGGACGGAGCGGCTGTATCCGGATTTTGAGGCCACGCTGCGGCGGCTGCAGGCGGAGATTCTGG
>DATLVJ010000251.1:0-3959 GCA_035577585.1 Candidatus Limnocylindrales bacterium | reverse complement strand
AATATCAGTTGGTAGGCCTGCCGACTGGAAGGTTTACGCTTCGCGTACAGAAAGAGGGATTCCAGACCGAGGTCCGCGAAGGAATTGTCCTGAGCCCGGGTGCCGGAATCGGAATCAATTTGTCACTGGTTGTGGGCAAGCTATCCGTCCACGTGACGGTCGAGTCAGGTGTTCCAGGCCTCGACACGACCAACACCGTTGAAGGAACGATTGCGGAACGCAGCTTAACTGCGCTCCCTCTAGACGGCCGCGATCTGTTTAAAGCCGCAATCCTGGTCCCGGGAGTTGCCCCCACACCTAGCAGTGCCCCTTCGTTATTGTCGAACGGGAAGGCGGGGCAAGTGTCCGTTAAGGGTATGCGCCCGAGCTGGACGAATGTTCTCATCGATGGCATGGACGCCAATGATCCCGTGTTTGGCTATTCGCCTGCCGGCGCTTCTGGGCTTTTTCTTGGACTGGATGATTTCGTGGAGGTACGGGTCTTAACCCAGACTTTTGGCAGCGAGTACGGTACATCTTCCGGTGGCGTCATCGAGGCAATCACCAAATCAGGTAGCAATTACTTTCATGGATCGCTTTTTGAATTGCATCGCGATGCCGCGCTGGAAGCCAGGAACTATTTCGACCTGAGTAGCCGTCCCATCCCACACTTCGTCCAAAACCAATTCGGGGCCAGCATCGGCGGGCCGCTGGCGCACGACCGCACCTTCTTTTTTGTCGACTACGAGGGCTTCCGGGAAGTGCAGGCATCCACGGCTATTGCAACCGTCCCAAATGCGCTTGCGCATGAGGGGTTGCTGCCGTCTGCCAACGATCCAAGCGCCTGCACGAGTGCTTCACCCACGGGTTGTGTACCGGTGCTGATCGATCGGCGCGTGCAGCCATTTCTCGGCCTGCTGCCTCCCTCGAATGGTGGAGACAATGGGGACGGAACCGGCGACCTCATCACAGCCGATAAGGGTTCCACGTACGAACACCACGGCATGGTTCGCGTGGACCACAATTTCTCCAGCACGCATTCGCTGTTCGCGCGGTACGTTGTGGATGACAGCTTTTCCCTCGTGCCTTATTTCGGAACGCCGCCCGGGACCTATGTCCCGGGGTTTCCGGTGAACCATGAAGCACGCAATCAGTACTTTACTGTTCAGGATCGCAGAAATATTGGAAGAGAACTGTTCAATGAACTGCGATTCGGTATCAACCGCACGACCGCGTCGACGTCAACGACTGATACACAACCGGCTCTCTCTATCTCCCTGGTGCCCAACCGACAGTCCGGAATGCTCAACATTGCGGGTGTGAGCTTGATTGGCAACAGCCCTGGAATGCCCTTGGGCGATTTTTCGACGGTCTATCAGGTTCAGGACCAACTCGCGCGTAACCGCGGCCGTCACAGCCTGAAATTCGGGGGTGAGTTTCGGAGGATCCAGTTGAATGGCTATTTAGATTACGCCGTTAATGGCTTGTACACGTTCCAGGATTTGCGGCCTTTCGGGTTTCCGGCGCGCAGCGACAACCCGGCTCTGGAATTCTTCCTGCAGGCGCTGCCGTTATCGTACGTTGGTGCCAATCCTTCGATGGCGAGTTCCGAGCGGGGCTACCGGCAGAGCGTGTTTTCAGGTTTTGTACAGGATTATGTGCGAGTCACACGCCGACTGACATTGAACGCCGGATTGCGCTATGACTTCTATTCGAACCCGACCGAGGTACAAGGGCGTCTCTCGGCGATCCGGAACCCGGTAAAGGACTCTGGTCCAACCGTCGGAAAGGTATTTGCCGGGACTCCTACGGATCTGCTGTCACCCCAGGCTGGCTTGGCGTGGAACATTTTCGGCGACGGCAAGACCGTGCTGCGGGCCGGGGCCGGCATCTTTCGCGATCAGTTCCCCGGAATCCTCTTCGGTGCGGACCGGTTTCTGCCGCCTTTTTTCGGCATCGGCTCCTATGTCTTTCCCACCTTTCTCAAACCGCAGGATGCCGTCCTGACGCAGCCAATCTACCTCATCCAGACGAACTACCATGCGAAATTCCCGTACGCGCTGCAATACAATCTCAACCTGGAGCGCGAAGTCGCGCCAAGCACGATTCTGAGTGCCGGATACTTTGGCGCGCGCGGCAATCATCTCACCCGGGAAGGAGAACAAAACCCTTTCGAACCAGCTTTGGGGCACCGCTACAATCCAAACTTACCTTCGCCGCTGCAGGCTGTGCTGACCGACGCACAATCTTTCTACAATTCCTTCCAGCTGTCCGTCTCAAACCATTCCGGTAAGAACCTTTCTTGGGAGGCGTCCTACACGTTGGCCCACTCCGTCGATGACGCTTCGAATAGCTTTCTCATAGAAGCTGTAAATGAACCGCCTGGGTCTCAGAACATTTTCGATCGTAAGGGAAGCAGAGGGCGCTCCAGCTTCGATATCCGGCACAATTTTGTCGGACACGTGGTTTACGAACTCCCGTTTGGACACGGGAGTTGGCTCGGCGGCTGGGAGATTTCCGGTATCGCCAGCGTTCACAGCAACGTGCCTTTTACTCCCGTCCTCGCTTTTGACAACGCAGACTCGCTGTCGCTAACGACTACCGAAAGACCCAACCTCGCCGGAAATCCGTACGTCGGCGTTTGTCCGGACGGCGCCAGGGTAGGCAGTCCGACCTGCTGGTTTAATCCAGGCGCATTTGCATTGCCGCCTCCCGGTCAGTTTGGCACTGCCGGACGCAATATTCTGCGCGGCCCGGGCTTTGCGCAATTCGATCTGGCGGTGCAGAAGAGTTTCTCGCTGACGGAGGGCCTGAAAATCATGTTACGCGCCGATGCGTTCAATCTTCTGAATCATCCGAATTTCGCCGTCCCAAGCAACACACAAAGCCCTCTTACGCTCGGGGGCAACGGAGACGCCATTTTCAAGAATGGAGCCGCGGACTTCGCCGATAACGTGGGTCGGATATTCTCGACGGTCGACGCTGCGCGTCAGATTCAACTAGGAGTTCGCGTCGTTTTCTAAAGGCATTTACGCTTGGAAATTAGACGGCAAAGCGCACATTCCCCGGTGAGCTTCAGAACTGATTGTAAAGTCGCGCCTGCGTTCGCACCGCCGGGTCAGCTCGCTGGCCGGCGGTAACCTTCGAAAACACTCTTGCCAACCGGATGTGACGAGCAGACAATTTGGGTTCTGCCGGGATTCGAGACCTAACCGACCGTGCATGTTCGCCATTTTTCTCAAGACCCGAGGTCTCGGGGAGCATCCATAAACTGTCCCGGTCAAAGAGTCAAACAGAGGCCTGACGTCGTGGAGATCTCAGAATATGTGCGCGAATGTCTCCGTGAGGATGAGGAGTTCATCCTGTATCGGGGACGTGCGAGTGAGGCAGAGGTACCTACGGTTCTCCTTCTGACGCCTGCCTCATCACGGCCCGCACCGGAAAGCCTCAAGAAGATAGACAACGAATATTCGTTCCGGGACGATTTGGATGCCACATGGGCGCTTCGCCCCCTCCTTCTTTCTCAGTACGACGGCCAGAAGGTGCTTGTTCTTGAAGATCCCGGTGGCGAGCCTCTCGATCGTCTGATTCAGGGGCCGGCGGAGATACGGCAATTTTTGCGGATTGCCGTCGGTCTCGCAGCCGCGCTCAGGCAATTGCACAAGCGAAAGCTGATCCACAAGGACGTAAAGCCCTCCAATGTCCTGGTTGAATCAGTGACTGGCCGGGTTTGGCTTACCGGTTTTGGTATCACCTCGCGCCTTCCGCGCGAGCGTCAATCGCCCCAACCTCCCGAGTTCATCGCGGGAACACTCAGCTACATGGCGCCCGAACAAACCGGACGAATGAATCGGTCCATTGATTCGCGGAGTGACCTTTATGCCTTAGGGATAACCCTTTACGAAATATTAGCCGGTAGCCTGCCCTTTACGGCTTCGGATCCGATGGAATTGGTTCATTGTCACATCGCACGCCATCCG
>DATLVJ010000250.1:0-7712 GCA_035577585.1 Candidatus Limnocylindrales bacterium | reverse complement strand
AAGGCTGAAGGTTGGGTCGATTGAAGTTTGCAGATGGAATGTGTCGGCCGCGGCGGCACCGGTCCACTCCAGCACTGTTTGCGAGGGATATTCGGAAACGATTTTCAAATCCGGCGCGTCCAGAATTTCCGGTTGGCAGATGACGAACGGCGCCGAATCAAACGAATCGAGCACGGTGGCGGACCATGGGCCGGGCCCGTGCGGTCCGGCGGCGCGCACGCGAAAATAAAGTTGCTTCGAGCAACCTTCCGGAGCGGCCAGGGGCTCCACGGTAGTGTCCGCGCCTTGCCAGATGGTCACTGCGGAGCCGAACCGTGGGTCCGTCGATTGCTGTAAAACGTAGCTCACCGCGGTCGGCACTGCTTGCCAAGTGGCGGAGGCGATGCCCGGTCCATAACTCGACACGCTAAATGGATCAGGCGCGGCAAGCAGGTCATCACCTTCGCTTTGTGTCTGCCATTTTCGGCTGGAAGCATCCGGAATGCTCAGCAGGCTCACTTCATCGATGGGCAGGATGGCGTGCATTCCTTCGAGCGGTTCGCCGGCCGATGCCGCGGTGGGGTCGCGCTGTAACTGATACTGCTTGTGAAACGCGTCGCTCAGTAACGTGTCGCTGGTGGAGTATTTCAAATCGGGGTCGAGGAACAAATCGGGCGTGAACTCCACCAAGCCATCGCGGATCATCGGGACGTCGTTTTCCAGGACCGCGGGCTGGTAGTAATCGTCCAGCAGCACACCGGGCACCCCGAGTGGGAGAAACACCGGCGGATCCTGGCCGGGATCCGGCGTTGGGGCAGCGAGAGGAAAGCGGGGCTGCACTACTTCATCAAGAAGCGGCCCTACACTTTGCTGCGCTTCGCCGGCATCGAGCGAGAAGAGTTTCGAATCCGTGGGGAGCAAGCCCAGGTATCTTGCGCTCGGCGGCACGAGGCCGAGATTCGCCAGCCGCGTTACTTTTGCCTGCGCAGCGCGCACCCAAAGTTCCATCGTGACTTGATCCGCGCCGAGAATGGACGTTGCGCTCCGCGCCAAACTCGTATTGGCGTCAAGCTGCCACCACGCTCCCCCAAGCGAAAGCTCGACGCATTCCTGCGAGCCCGGTGGAGAAGTGAGGGAAAGGAGACCTGGGTCCACCGCCGTACCCTGAACGCCGGAAACCAGAGCATACAAAATCGTGCCCGCGGCCAGGCTCACTCCGGGATCGAACTCCATCTGCAGCCACGAGCCGCCCTGAATCCGGTTTGTTTGATCGCGCGAGACCAGCACGAAGAATTGGCCGTTCTTTTCGCCCCACAGCAACGGGCTGATGTCGCGGTTTTCCTTCCGCGTAAGGACTTGCACGCGGCGCGGCGCCGGCAACAGCAGCGGCAATCCGGAAGTCCCCGCGGGTGGACTCGCGTTATACGCGGCGAAGTCGTCCGGCGCCGCCACGTCGAACCAATCGCCACGACCGGTACCAAGAACCGTGGTTGGTTGCGGAGGCGAGCCCAGGTTCCTGTGGTCGACCGCTTGCACGGGCAGGAATGCGATTGTCTTGCGCAGCGCGACGGGCGATCCAATCGAACTCTGAAAGCTGACTTGCACCAAATCGCCCGGCCTCGCTGCGTTCGGCGATGCGGGATCCAATTGCAAGTTAAACCCATCCGCGCCGGGAGCAAGAGCCGCGATTTCCACCGCGGCGTAACTCAGCGTGGCATTCATCGCATAGTCGTCCGTCCAGCTTCCTTCCGAGCGCGCCACCAGCCAAGCCGCTTCGTATTCGCCGGCCGGGCCCATCTGCAAAAGTCCCGGCACGTTGAACTCGTTGGATTGCGCCTGGTTCGGCTGGTTCAGATCCGGTGAAGAAAGAAATTTTCGAGCGACGCGAATCACCCAGCAGCGCTGCCCGCCGTTGCGGAAAAAAGCGCTCACCGCGGGCCCCAACTGCCCCTTCGCGTAATCCCCGTTGTCCGGATCCCATCCGAGCACCGGATCGCCGCCGAAAATGTCGCGGAACCTGGAAATATCCTCAATCGCCACGGGCACATGAATTGGTCCCGCGGAGGCGAACCCCACGAACGCGGCAATATCCATTCGCGGAAGCACCTCAGGGACAGCGGGCACCACCGTCTTGAAATAAATGCCGGGAAGTAAGTAGCTCGTCGTCATGTTTCCAGGTTCAACTTCGCTCAGGTCACTTCAATGTGCTCGCAAGCCAGCACAAGCTCTTCGATTGCGACGTCGGTGCCTTTGCCGGTAAGCGCCGGGCCGGTATACTTCATCGGCCGCGCGTTGGTGAGCGTCCAGGCCTGCACTACCGTGGTGCGGTCCTCGCTCAGGAGTTCCACGGTGACGGTGCGCAGCACGTCGGCCGTTCCATCGCGGAGCGCCTTGACCCAGTCGTGCAGCAGCGTCAATTCTCCGATCACGCCGCGTTTCAGCGTGACGTCGGGAACCTTGTACGAACCGTTCACCTTGAGCGGCGAATTGTCCTTCCAATTTCCGGCGCGATATTCCGCCAAGTGAATTTCGGTGCCCAGTCCGTTGACTTCCTGGAACCCCGCATTCACACCTTCGCCGTTGTCCTTGTCGATCTTCACCCGGAAATTAAACTGGCTGTACGGACGATCTCTCTGAACCGCCATGGCTTTCCTCCCTGCTGGTCACGCGCGCGTTCCCCTCTATTTCCCCGATTGCGAACCGACCCACTGGCCGATCCGGAAAATCACGAACTCCGCCGGCCGCACCGGTGAAACGCCGATCAGGCAAATCAGGCGTCCATTGTCGATATCGTCTTGCGTCATCGTGGAGCGGTCGCAGCGCACGAAGTACGCCTGATCGGGCGTGTCGCCCATCAGCCTTCCGGATTTCCATTCGCTGAAGAGGAAATCCTCAATCGTGCGGACCACGTTGCTCCACAGGTTTTCGCTGTTGTTTTCAAAAACGGTCCATTGCGTTCCGTTGTCCAAGGAATGTTCGAGATACGCGAAATAGCGCCGCAGGTTCACGTATTTCCATTCCGGGTCCGAACTGATTGTGCGCGCCCCCCACAGCCGGTAGCCTCTTCCCTCGAAGAAACGGAAGCAGTTGATGCCTTCGGGATTCAGGACGTCCTGCTGCCCCTTGTTCAGCATGATTTCGAAACGGGTGGCAAGCTGCACCACCTGGTTCGCCGGCGCTTTGTGCACGCCATACTTGATGTCGTTGTCCGCATAGAGTCCGGAAACGAAGCCGCTGGGCGGCAGGATGATCTCCTGGTCCGTGATGGGATCGACGATCACCACCCAAGGGTAGTAAAGCGCCGCATACGTGGAATCGACTTGCGCGCGATAGCTGCGGACCGTGGTGAGATCCATCTGATCGCTGGAATCGAGAACCGCGATTCGATAGCGCATCCTTTCGCAGTGGCCGATCAGCAGCTCCATCACTGTCAGCACATTTGCCTCGCGGATGGGCGAATCGATGGTGCCCAGGTAGGAATATCCTGGCCCGGCGACGATCGAAATGTCGGTCAAATCTTCAAAGGCCTTCAGGCCGGTTTTATTCTTCGGGTCGATGTCCGTGCCTTCGTATTCCTCGGGCGTCGGCCGGGCTCCGTCATCGCCGCCGGTGAGTACCGCTGTCACCTGGCGGTCGGTGTCGGAGAGTTCATCGCGTCCGAGAGTGTCAAACACGGTGAGGCTTGTTCCGGGAGGCGGATTGCCCAGCAAACGCTGCACGCGGGCAAGATCCGCCGGCGCGCGTGTCTGGGAGAAGAGAACGCGTGCGACCTGAGGTCCGTTTTTGAAATCGCCGTTCGGATCGAAAATCAACGGATAGGTCAACGCCTTGCTCCGATTGAGCAGGATTGCGTTGAATGTGGCGCTCAGGGAAGTCGTGGCCGCTGGATGCAGCCCCAGTTTGGAGAACACGTCTGTTCGCGGAACCTGCCCGGGATAACTGATCACCAGTCCCACGGTCAACACGCGCACGAAGTCCGTCGCGGGGTCCAGATCTTTCAGGAAGACGGACGAGTTGTCTTCGGCGTGAAATTCCCAGGTGGGTTGATGCGTGACGGAGTCAGTGATGGACTCCGCCCAATAAAGAATGCCCTTCGTGGGTTTCGCAACCGGACTTCCCGCGCCCTTGCCGATCCACACCACGTCGTATTCGTTCACGCCGCGCAGGACTGGGTCACGCACCCCCAGCGGCTGCGTCGGGTCCCGCGGCACTCCCGCCAAAGTGTTCTGGGTAAGCCGCGCTGTGAAGGTCAGCGTGAGATTGCCGCCGCTCCCCGTATACCGCGCTTCTAGCTCGAGTTGATCCGGGGGGCTGGTGGTGGAATTTAGCGTCAGCCGGGCGGTGCTGTCGCCCTCGGTGCGCTTGCGAAAGGCGCGCGAAAGGTACAGCCTTTGCCCGCCGTTGCTGAAGAAAGCGCGCACGGCGTGCGCCACATAGTTGTCGCTCTCGCTCTCGCCTTCGAACGTGATCTGGTCCAGTCCGCCATAGATCCGCTCGAAGTCCCCGAAACTCGTCAGAAGTTCCGGCACGCCGCTCGTCGGTCCGAAGAGGGTCGGCCCCACAAAGCCCGCAGTGCTTGTGCTCACACCCTCAATCGATTTCGATCGAAAACTGGTTTCTTCTACGTATACGCCTGGCGACAAATATTCAGCCATTGCTTCGCTCCTTCATTTCGAATCTAAGGTGCGCCCGTGACCAGCAAAGTTCCAGCGAAATTCGACGTGACGATGGCGCCGGTACGCAGCACCAGTTCCGTTCCGTACTGCAATGTGGCGCTAAAGGTGGCCCCTGCAGGTCCCGCTTCCGTGGGCCAGATGGTTGCCGCGCCCTGGCTCTGCAGCACGGATTTCAAGCTGGGGATTTGCGTCCACGCATCGGAAATTCCCTGCAGCCCTGCGAGCGGGAACGTCACCTGCGAAGGCTGGTAACGCACTTGCACTTGCACTGGCCAGGTCGTATCGAAAATGCTGCCCTGCCCGCTTCCCGGCGGCGAACCCAAACTCAATTTGCCCAGCAGCGAATATGGGAAATAGATGACACACGCGCCGTTGATGTCGGCGATTCCGTTCCACGTGTTGCCGGCCACGGTGGCCTGCACCGCGGCATACGACGCGGGAGTTTTTACGGATTTGTCCCACACTTGTGCCCGCACGGCTGCGCATGCAGCCGGCCTTGGCCGCGTGGTCGAAGAAAATAAGTAGGCGCGGGCTGCGGCTCCTGGTGGGCTGCTCACTTCGTTCGAAAGAAACAATCCGAGGTAGGGAAGGGGAAGGGTCACGGAAAAAGCTTGCGGCAAGTATCTGCCGAGCCGGTCAAGAACCACGATGACGAACGGCACCGAAATCGGCGGGCTGCCGATGGCTACGGGATCGGATGTGGGGTGTTCCACATCCCAGAGTCCCGGCAGTCCATGGAACGCATAAATTCCCGAAAGCGTGCGGACCGCCGGTACCGGAGTAAGGCCCGGAGTTGGGGACACGGCCCACACCAATAAGCTGTCGCTAACGGGCCGATCTTGGGCGGCATCCCAAAACTCGATCCCCAGCGGCGTGAACAGACGCTGCTTCTCGAACTCCGGTCCGATCGTGACAGTAGGATTTGCGGTGGTCGCCATATTTTTCTAGCCCTGGCCTCCCGCCGTTTGAGCCACGATCAGCTGGCGGTAATCGTTGATGCGCTCCTGCACCGGCAGACCTGGTGTCGTCGCCAGTTCGGATTCGATCTCCAACATGCGCGCCTGGTACGGCACCGAAAGCTGGTAGACATGATTGATCATCACTTCCCAGATATGGAACATGTCCTCGACGCTCAACTGTCCCGCCGCGATATCCACCGTTTCGTCCGGCCGGAATACGTCGGGGCGATAGGCGTTCAGGAGATCCGGCGTCAGCGTTGGGGTATCTTCCAGCACGCGCATCATCCACCCTGCAATTTCATGCTGCAACGAAGCCTTTTTCGCCCAGGCTGTCAGCAGGAAATGCAAATCCACGGGCAACTTCGTTCGCTGCTTTCGTCCGTCGGGCAGAACGCGACCCGCCGGCGTCCTTTGCGTCCCGTTGTGATAAACCCGATACAGAAACAAGGACACTCCTTCGTCCATCGGCGTCAGAAAATCTCCCGCGACATAAACCTGAAAATCCAGCGTGGCGCCGTCGAACTCCTGCGGGTCAAAGCGCGACCTCAGCAATCGCACGATGGCTTCGCAGGTGCCGGCAATCGCCTCATAAGTTGCCACGGTTCAGCGCGTCTCCTCGCCGGCCTGCTTGTCCTCGCCCTTCGCGTGCTCTAGGAATTCCAGAATTTCCTCTTTTTTCTCGGGGTTCAGTTTGTAGAGCACTCCCGCGCTCACGCGCCGCTCTTCCGACACGAACCCACGCTGGACCAGCCATTCCAGCGCGAGTTGCGTTTCCTGGACTGTGCGATGAATCTGTTCCTGCATCAGACGCCAGCGGGCGATTCCTTCCAGGCTGTCCGCCGCTTGCGGGTTGCGTTCAAAATAGTTCAAGATTTGGACCGCAACTTCCGGCTCGGCTGTGTTTTGTTCGAGCGCCAATGCAGCCTCATGCAGAGTTTGTACTGGCACCTTGGTGGCCAATCCGGCTCCGGCGGCTTGCGCGTGATTTCAATAACTTGAAAGTGGCGTGAAATGGAACGCGGGCGCGTTGCGCCCCGCCTGCAGCGGCGCTCAAAGCGGAATGTGGGGCAGAACCTGATTTTTTTCTTTTTATTGGTCGCGATCGAAGGGGCTGGTCAGTTTTGACCCGGATGTGGGTTGCTTGCGCCCCGCTTGACGGCATCTTGCCGCTGGATGTGGTATTTGCCCACAAGGCGGCCGAAAGCGCGGCGATCCTTGCCGGCTTCTCGCGCGGCGTGGGTGATATTGCCGTTATGCTTTTCCATCAGCCCGGCTACATAGGCCTTTTCAAATTTCTCGATCGCGAATGCGCGCGCGTTCCGGAACGTTCGCGTTTCCTCGCCGCTCACAGCGGGCTCGTTCTCGAGGCCCAGTTTGATGTCCTGCGGACGGATCTCCTGTGCGCTGGACAGAATTGCTGCGCGTTGCACGACGTTGATGAGTTCGCGCACGTTTCCGGGCCAGTCGTGGTTCTCCAACTTTCGCAGTGCCACAGAAGACAAATGCTTTCTCCCGGACTGCGTCTCCCGCGTGACCGAATCCAAAATTCGCCGCACCAGCAAGCCGATGTCGCCTTTCCTTTCGCGGAGCGGCGGGATGTGAAGGTGAAGGACATCCAGCCGGTAGAAAAGGTCGCGCCGGAAGCGGCCGTCCCTCAGCAGCGAATCCAGGTCCCCGTTGGTGGCGGCAATCACGCGGGCTTCCGACTGGTGGAATTTTTCGGACCCAAGAGGCCGGTAAGTGTGCTCTTGAAGCAGGCGAAGGAGTTTTGCCTGGGCCTGCAGCGACAACGAGTCCACTTCGTCCAGGAAGAGCGTTCCATTCTCCGCCAGCGCCACCAATCCCTTCTGCTCCAGATGCGCACCGGTGTAGGCGCCGCGCGCATGGCCGAACATTTCGTTCTCCATCAGATTTTCCGGCAGGGCGCCGCAGTCCATTGGAATGAAGGGCAGGGAAGCCCTCGGACTCAGGCAATGGATGGCGCGCGCGCACAGTTCTTTTCCCACGCCGGTTTCGCCCGTGATCAGAACGGAAGCGCTGTTGCCGGCAATGCGGGGAATCGTTTCGATGATGGACTGGAAGCTCGAGTCTTGCGTGG
>DATLVJ010000249.1:0-4316 GCA_035577585.1 Candidatus Limnocylindrales bacterium | reverse complement strand
GCTAACGCGTTAAGTCCTGCACCTGGGGAGTACGGTCGCAAGACTGAAACTCAAAGGAATTGACGGGGGCCCGCACAAGCGGTGGAACATGTGGTTCAATTCGACGCTACGCGAGGAACCTTACCTGGGCTCGAAATGCTTATGACCAGCTGTAGAAATACGGCCTTCCCGCAAGGGACATGAGTATAGGCGCTGCATGGCTGTCGTCAGCTCGTGCCGTGAGGTGTTGGGTTAAGTCCCGCAACGAGCGCAACCCCTGCACACAGTTGCTACTCCGCAAGGAGGGAACTCTGTGTGGACTGCTCCGGATAACGGAGAGGAAGGTGGGGATGACGTCAAGTCCGCATGGCCTTTATGTCCAGGGCTACACACGTGTTACAATGCAGGGTACAAACCGTTGCCAACCCGCGAGGGGGAGCTAATCGGAAAAAACTCTGCTCAGTTCGGATTACAGTCTGCAACTCGACTGTATGAAGCCGGAATCGCTAGTAATGGCGTATCAGATCGACGCCGTGAATACGTTCCCGGGCCTTGTACACACCGCCCGTCACATCACGAAAGTGAGTTGTACTAGAAGTCGCCGCGCCGACCGCAAGGAGGCAAGCGCCCAAGGTATGACTCATGATTGGGGTGAAGTCGTAACAAGGTAGCCGTAGGAGAACCTGCGGCTGGATCACCTCCTTTCTAAATAAGAGAGATCTATCCCGCTCTGGTGTGCGGGAGATGTTCTCCAGTGCGAAGTGCGGCTCTCACGGGCTTAGTGCTTCGCTAGACTCAAATCACGCAAATCCCTGTCGGCTTCGGCCGTCAGGACGGACAGATTCTGGCAGATCGATCTTGGTTGTCGTAAGAGCTTAACTATATGAACGAAGGGCCGCTGAGCGATCAGCGGCCCTTTTTGTTTTTCAGCTTTCGATCTCGATTTTACCGGCAGCGCTCTCGTTTCGTAACGCCTCAAGCCTGCGCGATCCATGCGGCGGTGGAGATCGATGACTTACGAGTTCCAATCTTGACATTGCCTGCCCGTCGGCTACGATGAAAAAGCATTGTTTGGCCTGGGATTGAGGTACAGACCATGACTATCGAGATTCGAGATGCGAACCTGGAAGCCAGGCTCAAGAAGCAACTTCAAGCGACCGGTTCCAGCACCGTGGAAGAAGTTCTGCTCCGCCTGTTGGAAACTCAAGAGGAACAGGATCGCTGGATTTCGGAAAATCGTGAAGCAATCAACGCCAAAATAATGCGCGGAATCGAAGAACTTGACCGGGGGGAAGGAATCCCGGAAGACAAACTCGATGCTCATTTGGCACAATTGAAAGCCAAGCTTGAATGAAGGCGCGTTTTGTTCTTGCGCCCCAGGCTGCAATCGACCTCGCCGAAATCTGGCGCTACATCAAGAGTCAGAGCAGCGTTGGGATGGCGGACCACGTAGAATCCGTCATTCGAGACAAATTCGTTTTCCTCGCACAATCCCCAGAAGCTGGTCATTACCGAAGGAATCTGACAAACGAGGAAGTGAAATTCTTCCCGGTCTATTCTTATCTGATCGTTTATCGGAGTGCGACAAAGCCGCTGCAAATCGTTGCGATCGTTCATGGCCGCCGAGACGTAGAACAAGTTCTCAGAGGTCGGCTCTGATCAGCCGCGCCAGGCATCCCCGCGTCCCTTCCGACAAATGCGCTCAAACAACTGTCCGCCTTTTCGTTTATCCCGCCTGCGCCTTTTCTCGTTCGAGCTTTGCTCCCAAAGACCTGATCGCGGCATTCCCGCTAAATTGAAGTAGAGAAAATGCTACGTAAGGTATATGGTGTTGCCATCCGAGTTAGCTGCGTCGCCCAAACTCGAGCCGCGCCGAGGTAGGCTGTAGACGCGCGCGGAGGGCCGGAGTACGCGGAGCTAGTCTCGGCGGAGGAATATGATCCGGCACAACGCGCTTTTCTTTTCCTTACATCCACGGGTTGCCATACAGATCGAAAAGCGGCGTGGTCGGTTTTCCCGGGTTCTTTTCTCGGCGATCTTGCTGCTGCTTTGCCTTGGATTGGCCACAAGCCTTCGCGCAGATACGCTTACCGGAATAGTAAAAGATCCTTCGGGGCTGCCCGTTGCCGGCGCGAAGGTTGAAATTTCCGGAGAGAACCTCGTGCAGCCCCTTACGCTGACGACGGATGAATCCGGCAAATTCGTGGCGCCCGATCTGAAGCCGGGAAAGTACAGCCTTCGTGTGGCCAAGGATGGTTTCCAGACATTGACCGCTCCGGCCGAGGTCCGTGGGACGCTGGAGGTTTCCCTGACGCTGGCGATTGCGGAGCAGCAGACAACCGTCACGGTCACCGCAAAGGCCGCCGCCTACGCCAACTCCGATGCGTTCTACCGGCAGCTCCGCGACATCAAGTTGGGCAGCAGCTATCACTGCGACACTTTTACGCTGCCGCTGGATGTCGGCACGTTCGAATTCAAGTCCGGCACGATCACCTTTCTGGCGCCGGTGAATGGCCAGGAAACTGGCGCGATTTTTCTGGGCCAGGGGCACTTCAGGTTAAAACCAGTGTTGGCGATTGATACCCAAGAAATGATCCGGCGAAGCGGCCAGGAAATCGCCGAAGAGGAATTCACGGAGGTAGTCTTCCGCTTCAGCGGCAGCCTTGCCGCGCAATTTGCCAAAATCAAAAACAGTCCGGCGGAGACGCCCGGCGCCGCGGAAGGCGCTTTCGAGCAATGGAAGAGCAGGGTGCGGCATCGCCGGGAAGTTCCGGATGGCTTTACCGACGGAATCCTGCAAGCCGAAACCATGGACAACGTGGATGCGGACGTACTTTCCGCCGTTTACAACCCCAAGCATCCCGGTTTTATCAACGCCTACATGACCGGCGCGCCTCACAAGGACCTGCGCTATTTCATTCGCGCGCGCACCGGCGCAATTCCGCAGTTGGGTTCGCCGGAAGAAGTGGGGTTGATCAATTGCAGCGGTTCCGGAATGGATGACGGAATCTGGTATTCACAGCATCTATTTTCCGAACTGAAAGCAAAGACGGCAAACTCGCAGGAAGACCGCCGGCTTTTTTCCACGCATCGTTACGTGATTGAAACGGTGATCGGCAAGAACGCACACTTCGCCAGCCAGGCTAAGATTACGTTTGAACCACTGGTACCCGGCGATCGCGTGCTCAAGTTCGGCTTGCTGCCCACGCTGCGGGTTGCGCGGGTGGTCGACGAAAACGGCAAGGACCTGCACTTCATTCAGGAAGACAGAAAACATGACGGCTCTTTCTACGCGGTCCTGGATGAAGCCCCGGAGATGGGTAAGGAGCATACGATCACCGTCGAATACGGCGGCGACAAAGTGCTCTACGACGCGGGCGGGGGCAGCTATTACGTAGGCGCCAGAGAGTCGTGGTATCCAAACCTGAACGGCTTCGGCGAGAAAGCGCTGTACGACCTGACTTTCAAAGTTCCCAAATCCAACGTGGTGATCAGTGTCGGGAAGCTGCAGGGACAATCCGAAGAGTCAGGATTTGCGGTCTCGCACTGGGTGACGTCGGTGCCCGTCGCCGTGGCAGGCTTCAATTATGGGAAATACCAGCGGATAGAAATCCCGGACACGGTCACGCACTACGACATTGCGGGATACTACCTTACGGATTTGCCGGACAATCTTTCTGAGTACGCCCGGGGCAATGGTCCGCTGGCTTCGATGGCCCCCAAGTCGATGACTAATTACGCGCTGGAGCAGGCGCGCGCGCAAATGCAGGTGTGTACCATCTTTTTCGGGAAAGCGCCGTACGAAAATCTGGCGATCACGGAGCAGCCGAATTTCAGTTTCGGACAATCCTGGCCGAGCCTGGTTTATCTGCCGATCTCCGCGTACATCGATTCGACGCAACGGTGGAGGCTATTTGGCACCATTGATTCCAACTTCACCGGCTTCGTGCAGGAGGTAACGCCGCACGAAGTCGCCCACCAGTGGTTCGGCCACAGCGTAAGCTGGGCCTCGTACCATGATCAGTGGCTCTCGGAAGGATTTGCCGATTTCGCCGCGGGCCTTTACCTGGAGGAAGCCACCGGGCCAAAGTGGCAGAAGGATTATGATGAATACTGGGATCGGCAGAAGCGGCGGATCCTGGATAAAAATAGTTATGGAATCGCGTCGAACGATGCGGGCCCGCTGTGGCTGGGCTTACGGCTCATCTCGCCGAAGACCCCACGGGCCTATCAGGGCGTTACTTATTCCAAGGGCGCCTATGTACTTTTAATGCTGAAATCGCTGATGTTCGACGATCAGCACACCAGCGACAATCCGAATCAGGCGTTCATTGACA
>DATLVJ010000248.1:0-13205 GCA_035577585.1 Candidatus Limnocylindrales bacterium | reverse complement strand
AGACCTGGTTGCCAATCACCTGAATGCCGAAGGGAGCGAAGCCGGCTGGGAGATTTGGATCGGTGAAAGAACCGGCAAGGGCAACCTGCGCGAAGCCGGGAAGAAATGTCTCGATATTTGCATGGTTGAAGTCCGTGACCGCGAGGGCGGGCGAAGCCTGCGGGGAGTTCAGAATCGCCGCACCTTTGTAAACTTCGCTTACAATGCGGCGGCGGAGTGTTGCTTGCTGAGGAAGATTTCCATTAAGGTCCGGGCCCCAGGTGAAAATTCCCCCCTCCTCTGTGACAACAATGAAAGGATTGACAACTGTTCTGTCGGCAAAGAATGAATTCTGGTCGGCGACAATTCCCGTGGGATGGTCGAAACCGGTTCCGGCGGCATTGGGAATCGCAAAATCGCCCGGCCTGGCGCCGAATCCGGTGGCGTCAAACGCGGTGACATGTCCGCCCTGATTTTCCGAGATGAAGAACGGCTGACCGGAGAGGAATCCAATTCCCCACGGATTCAGGAGACCTGGCGCCAGATTGTTAGCGGCGTTCGGAACGCTTGATGCCAGATTGGTCTGGCGATAGGCGACCGCCTGTGCGGCGGTCCTATTTGCGCCGAAAGCGCAGCCGAAGAAAATGAAACAAACAAAATAAAAAACAATTTTTGACTTCAACATTCCTTCTCCTCTAATTCCTTCATTAAGATTAACTACAGTCCGCGAAAAATATGTCCGGCTGAAATCAACAAGTCGTCAAATTGGAGTCATGCAAATTGGGCCAGCGCGTAAACAAACGGCGGCTGTGTTCTCCATGGGCATCGCCGCCACGATCGCCGGATCGAGTCTGCACGGGCTGCGATTCGGGTCCAGGCTGGGAAGCGTTTTCTCCGGCAAGCTCACCCTGCAGCAGGCGGCGCAGACTTTTGCGAGCCTTGTGGAGCTGCGATTTGGAGCAACCGGTGGAGCATCCGAGGAGCGCCGCGATTTCGGCGTGCCGGTATCCCATGACGTCGTGCATAAGGAAGAAGCGCTTGTAACCTGCGGGCAGCAGGCGGATGGCGCGTTTGAGGTTGATCGAGTCGATCACGCTTCCGACCGAAGTGTCCGTGCGCGCGGCATCGACCGGATCGGCTCCCCCGGTTCCTTCGTCATCCAGGCTTTGCATCTGCTTTTCAGCGAGCGGCCGGCGGCGCAAATGCATGAGAACCGCGTTGACGGAGATTCTGTGCAGCCAGGTGGAAAACGAAGAATCGCCGCGGAACGTTCCGATTTTGCGGAAGAGCTGGAGAAAAACCTGTTGGGTCAGGTCTTCGGCTTCGGCAATGTTCCTGAGCATGCGGAGGCAGAGGCTGTAGACGTGCTTGCAATGCGCGTCGTAGAGGCACTCAAAGGCCGCGCCATCGCCCTGCTGTGCGCGAGCAATTGCTTCGCGTTCATTCCAATTGGCCGCCGAGCAGCCGGTGGTTTTGTCTTTCATGCTTGAGCTCCTTTGGCCTGCTACAAGTTCATAACTTGATCGAGGACGGATTCATTCCCTAGGGCAAGAACCTGTAACCGACGCCGTGGACGGTGTGAAAATGCGCCGGGCGCGACGGCTCTTTTTCGAGTTTCTGCCGAAGCCGCAAAACGAGGTTGTCCACGGTGCGCGTGCAGGGATAGTTTTCATAACCCCAGACCTTATTGAGCAGTTCATCGCGCGAAACGACGCGGCGCGGATTTTCCGCCAGATATTTCAGGGTTTTGAATTCCAGGGAGGTAAGCGCCACGGGCCGGCCCTTGCGGGTCGCCTCCATGGAAGAAAAATTCAAGCGCACATCGCCGAAGGCCAGGCTGTCCGGGATTCGTTTGCCCTGGGACTGGGGGACGGCGTTTTCGAGGAATTGCAGAAGGAGGGCGGCGCCGGCGTTTTCGATTGGCGAGATTTTTTGCGCGGCCACACCCGGAAGATTCGCGCTGGTGGCCGCAGCTGCCGGCACCAGAACGATTACCGGGACAAATTGCGACAAACGCTGGGCTTCCGTCATGCCGATGGTTCGAGCGGGCGATGCCGAATCAGCGATGAAAGGCCTGGAGGATTGCCCGGTGGCAAGCGGCACCAGTTGTGGAATCGGATTCTTTGCGACTGCTCCCATTTTTCTTTCCTCCTCGATTTGCTGCGGACAGCGACCGCAACGGATTGCACGTATTTTCTATTTCGCCTTTTTCGGCCTTTGCGGCGGCTTCTTTTCCGACGGCTCTTGCGGGGCTTCGCAGGCCCGGGTTTTGCCGCTGGAGCCCTTGACCAAATCGAGACGCAGGCCCATGAATTTCAAGAGTTCCGCCGTGGAGTGGAATCTCAGCTCGATGCAGGTATCCACTTCCTCGACCCAGCCTTCAAAGCGGCCCTCGGCTGGATTCGAATCGGGCCCCAGTTGAACTACGAATGCTCCGCGCATGTGATGAGAGTAGGCGAAGAAAGAAGCGAAGACGTGACCCGCGGGTGACCCTTTCGGTCCAATTTCGGTGACGAAAGGCCCTGAAACCCGCCTGGCGAATACCTCCGCCGGTAACCGCGAAAAAAATGGCGAGGCCGTACGGGCCTCGCCAGGGTGAAGACGACGCGGATCACTACTTCTCGTCGTCGCCGATGAAGCGCTCGGTTCCGGCGCCGATCCAGCGGCCGGCAGCGCCGGCTGGAGCCGCGATGCGGACGAGGAACAACGGGTTGGCGCAAGTTACGGGAATGTTCAGGAGATGGCCGGAAAACTCGGCATCGCCGTGGACGTTGAGAGTGACGGGTGTGGAATCGATGATCGCGGCGGTTGCGGTGCCGGAGTTGCAGACGAGGGTGCCGATAACCGCGGAAACGGGGCCGGGGGTGCCGGTGGAGTTTCCGCCGTTGAGCGTGAGACCTTCGACTTCGAAGGAAGCTGCTCCTGTCACCAGGTTAACGCTGGCGCGGCCGCGACGAACGGTCCAGGGGCCCGCTCCGGCGTGAATGGTTCCCACCGGGTTATCAATGCCCGGCGCGGTGACGACACCGACGATGTTCCGCCAGCGAACCAGCGAATCGTCGAGATCAAAAGCAAAGATCGAGGATGCAAACAACAGGGTGAGAGCAACTGCCAACATTTTCTTCATTCGAATTTCGTCCTTTAAAGTGAGATTCCAGTTCTGGCTCAGAGGCCTACCGGTTACAGGGGCAGAGTAGCGGGAGCCGGAGCAGAGGACATGACCGAGCGGTGACGATTTCGGTCCAATTTCGGTGACTACAGCCTGGCGTTTTGTGCCAAAACTCGCTTTTGGGGAATCCTAGAAGGCAAATGAGGGGGAAATCGCGGAGAGTGTCAACTCCAGGTAAATGTCGTAAAATCGCGCCTACCGTTGCTGCCAGGACGCCCCCTGCCAAGCGAATGAAGCGAATTGGACCTCGACGATGAAGCAGTTCCATGCCTTCCGGCTCGACACCGTGAATCACTGCCTGTGGCGCGGGGAAGAGAGGGTGTCGCTGGCGCCGAAAGCGTTCGACGTGCTGCGCTACCTGGTGGAGCACGCGGACCGGCTGGTGACGCAGGAAGAAATGCTCAACGCGCTGTGGCCGGAAACGTATGTAAATCCCGAAGTGATCAAGAAATATGTTTTGGGAATACGGAAAGCGCTGGGCGATCCGCGGGACAAGCCGGAATTCATCGAGACGTTTCCGAGGCGCGGATACCAGTTCGTCGCGCCCGTGAGTGAAGTGATTGCGGGGGCCGCGGCTGGCTGCGGTATCAACGCCGCGCGGGAAATGGTCGGCCGCGAAGGTGCTATGGCCGAACTTGAGGATTGCCTGGGCCTGGCAATGAACTCCCAGCGGCAGGTGGTTTTCATCACGGGGGAGGCGGGGATCGGGAAGACGACGCTGGTCGACGCGTTTCATCAGGCGGTTGCCCACCGTCCGAACCTGCGCGTGATTCGCGGCCAATGCGTGGAGGGATTTGGCGGCAAGGAAGCGTACTATCCGGTGCTGGAAGCGATCGGCCAGTGGGTCCGCGAAGCGAGCGGCGGACAGGTGGCGCAAACGCTGGCGAAGCAGGCGCCCACGTGGCTGATTCAGTTCCCTTCGCTGATCAAGGCCGAGCAGCGGGAAGCGTTGCAGAAAGAGATTCAGGGGGCAACGCGCGAACGGATGGTGCGGGAAATTTGCGAAGCGCTGGAAACCCTGACGGCGCAGGATCCGCTGGTGCTGGTGCTGGAAGATCTTCACTGGGTGGATCCCTCCACGCTGGATTTTCTTTCCGCGGTGGCGCGGCGACGGGGGCCCGCGAAATTGCTGTTGCTGGGAACTTACCGCCCCGCGGATCTGATTCTTTCGAAAAGTCCGTTGAAGGCGCTGAAACAGGATTTGGTGCTGCACAATCTGAGCCGCGAGCTGAACCTGGAACGCCTGGAAGAACCCGATGTGGAGGAATACCTGGAGATTCACTTCCCGGGGGGAGAGTTTCCGGAGGGATTTGCGAACCTGATTTACCGCCACTCCGGCGGCAATGCGCTGTTCCTGGTGAACATCCTGCTGGACATGGTGAAGCGGGGACTGGTGGCGCGGGCCGATGGAACCTGGAAACTGAATGTGGCGCTGGAAGACGTGGAGCCGCGGGTGCCGGAAACGCTGGATCAATTGATCGAGGCGCAGTTCCAGCAGTTGAGCGCCGAGGAGCAGCGCATCCTGAGAAGCGCCAGCGTTGCCGGAGAGCGATTTTCCGTCTGGGCCATCTCACCCGCAGCGGAGGTGGAGCCGGAAATGATTGAGGATGCGTGCGAGCGGCTTGCCGAACGGCTGCAATTCATCAAAGCAGCGGGAATCAACGCACTGGCGAATGGGCAAATTTCGGCGCACTACGATTTCCGGCATTCACTGTACCGGGAGGTGTTGTACCGGCGGATTTCCGAAGCAGGCCGCGCGAAATTGCACCTGCAACTGGCGCAGAGGCTGCAGGCGTTCTGCGACCCGTGCGAACAGGAGCAATCCACGGAGTTGGCCCAGCACTTTGAAGCGGGGCACGATTACGAACAGGCGATTCACTACCTGATCATCGCGGCAAAGAATGCGGCGGGCAGATTCGCCTATCGAGACTCGATCGAAATTTTGCGGCACGCGCTGGAACTTGTTCCGCTGGCTGGCGGGGCCAAACGCGTCGAACTGGAGATTCAGACCATGGTGCAGATCGGCGACACCAACTACGCATCGGGAAATATGGATGATTCCGCGCATGCTTACGAAGATGCCGCGGACCGGGCCGCGCAAGCCGGCCTGGGCGCGGCGCAGGTGACGGCGCTGGTCCGGCTGGTACATCCGATGGGGCTGATTGATGTGGATCGGGCCGTGGCTGCCATCGAACAAGCGGATCGCGTCAGTGCTTCTCTGGATGATCCGATGTTGCAGGCGCGCACTCAAATGCTGGCTGCTTGCGCACGCCTGTACTTTCACACGTGGAGTTCGGAAGACGCGGAACTCTACACCTCCGCCCGGCAGAGCGTCGAGCGGCTGAGCGGGGGGCAGTTCCCGGAAATGCATTACGCGCATCTTCACCCGCTTCAGGGCAACTATCAGGAGGCCCTGAAGATTGCCGATGACGGGATTCTGAAAGTCAGCGGCACGATCAATACCGTGGCTTATCTGCTGGCTCTCGGAGCCAAGATTGTCGCGCTGATGCATTTAGGCCGGCTTGGTGAAGCGCTGCAGGTGATGCGCGGCGCCATCCTGAAGGCAGAGAAGAACGGAAATAATCCGTGGCTGCTGAAAATCAGGGAGGCGTGGCTGCGCACGGTGGCGATGGATTTTGCGGGCGCTCAGCAGGTGTGCGAAATAATGATTCGGTCCAATTCGGGCTATCCCACCGGGCAGCCCAGGGCCATCGCGTGGGTTGCCAGCGGGAATGGCGCGCTGTTAGCGGGGAATTGCAAAGAAGCCCTAGAAAATTTCCGGCAAGTGATCGATGAAGACGTGACCCCAAAGTTTTTTCTGCACTGGTATTGGAGAATGCACGCCCGGCTGGGAGCGGTGAACGCATTGGTGGCGTCGGGGAAACTGGAAAACGCTCGGGTTGAGGCCGGCAGCCTTCTGGAGGATGCCCTTTCGTCCGCGGATCCCAGTCTGCAAGCGCTGGCCTGGAAGGTGAACGCAAAGCTGGGCATCGCGGAAAAGAACTGGGAAGGCGCGGAGAAAAGCGTCCGGAACGGACTCGCGTTGCTGGAGAAATTTGAAATTCCCATGGCGGCCTGGCGACTGGACTCGACCGCATGGGATTTGTACCGGCACATGAAGAATGAGAAAGCGGCCGAGTTTCATCGGAAGCGCGCCGAAACTTGCCTGTTGAAGATTGCGAATTCGTTCGCGCCGGAAGAACCGCTTCGCGCCACGTTTCTCGCGGCGGCTCCGGTTCGCCGGATCTTTGTTGAGAAGGCTGCCGGCAAAGTTCCGCGTCAGCAAAAGCTGCTACGGGGAGCAGTTTCCTGATCGAGTTTTAGTCCCCGCGCGTACGCGCTGACCAGGATACACTCCGGTCTTTGCAAAATACTGCTTCCCTTAAAGTGGACTTTAACTTGTAGGGTTGAACGTAGAGGAGCGGGGCGCAAGCTCACCGCTTCGGGAGGGCAATCATGCCCGAAGAGATTTCGATTGCATGCAAATTGACCGACGCGGAGTTCCGGGAACGGGAAGCGGTGCTGCTGGCGCGATTCAAAGAGGGAATGTCCGAGGTGACGGAACTTGCGGACGGATTCGCGTTTACCGCGCCCGGAGAAAAAGAGTGGATCCGACTTTTGGCGGAAGTGATAGCGGCCGAGCGCGAGTGTTGCCCTTTCCTACGGTTTGAGTCGACGGCGGCGCCAAACTTGGGCGCGGTGACACTGTCCGTGACCGGGCCCGCGGCTGCCAAGCCATTTGTGAAAAAACTCCTGTGCAGGCCCGGCGAGTTCGCCTGATCTTGAGCGTTTTTGCGTTGCGAGAACCGGCCGCGCGGCAGGATTAATTCTTGTCGAGAGTCGCGGCGAGAGTGATGTCGCTGCCGGCCAAAACATTCATCTGGCGAGTCCAATCGGAACGTCCGGCGGCTTGAAGCCGGAACGCATGCTTCCCCGGAGAAACCGAAAGGGTGGAAGGCGTGGAGCCCACGAACTGGTCATCCAGATAAATTTCCGCGCCCGCGGGATCGGATTGAATGGTAACTTTCGTCGCGCCCGCCCCTGACGTTTCGAACGACTCGAGCTTGTTGTCCTTCAGCGCCGCAACGAAGCCCGGATAAATCATCCACTGCCGCTGGTCGAACTGAATTTCACGGTCGGGCTTTCCCATTGCTTGCAAAATCTGCTCTCGGGTCATGCCAGGAGTCAAAGCGGACTGGCTCGGCGCGGCGGGCTTTGGCGCAGGAGCGAGTTGCGGCGCAGCGGTCGCGACCGGAGCGGCGGCGGGATAAGCCGTCATCGCGGGCGGCGCAACCGGAGCGGCGGAATTGGCGCGGCCCTCGGGCATCATCCACTGGTCGAATTCGCGGAAAACGGTCTCCTTGTCGGCGGTGGCGAGGACATTGGGAGGAAATTTGAACGAAAGCGTGGTCCACATGCGGCCGGTGCCGGCCCGGGTGGAAAGGCTGCGGGCGGAAATTAAGGCGACGAGGATGGTATCCGAGCCGACAGCAACGGCGGTGACGTAATAGCGTTCGCCGGCGGGGACTTCATAGTCCTGGTGGCCGCGAAAAAGTTTGTATTGAAGTCCGTCGATGGAGCTGGAGGCAGGCTCGGTGTGGAGGAGCGAACCGTAAAGTCCCGGGCGCTGGATTACTACGATGGTGCCGGCGCGGCGAATGTCGGTTTCTCCCCCGATGCCCATTAATTGCTTGCCGACCTGTGAAGGCTGGTAAGTCTGCGTCAGTATTTGTTCGAGAACGATCCGGTCGTTCTGTTCGGCAGGCTTCTTTTGCGCGGCAGCGACGGCGGAGAAAAGCGTGAAGGCCAGGGCGATGTGGAAAAGACGTTTCAGCAAGACGTGTCTCCTGAGGCGCGGTGCAAGAGTGAGTATAGGGCGCTGGCCAAGCTGGCGACAAGTCTCGAAACTCTTGCGCTCATTTTCGCTGATCATTGCGCTGCTCTAGTGTGAATCGAGCGGCGGGCGGATGATGGAAACTTCGCCGGTGTCCGGCATGGCGAGCCAGATGGTGCGGTCGGGGTAAAACCGAAATAGCTGGTCGTTGAGTTCACCCGGAAGATCGCGCGCCCAGATAACTTTGGATGCGTCGATATCAGCGGCGTTGAAGACCCACTCTTCGTGGACGCTGTGATCCGGGCCATAGCGAACCAGGACGACGTGCTTCCCCGGTTTCGACTCGAGATCGCGCAGAAGATCGGCGCGGTCGGAAAGTCCCCACCCGCCCCAGCCTTGGGAATCGCCCAGCCGCTGCGCGACCAGCAGGGAGACATCGAGAATCAGCGCAAGAACGATCGCGCGGGAAAGAGCCGTGCCGATGGGTCGCTTGAAAATGCGCATCGTACGCAGGTGGCGAATCGCCTGGACAAGCGCGGCGAAGAGAATTGCGGCGGCGGGAGCGATGTAGTGCGGCCCGGGCCAGACGACGAGGCAGTAGCCAATCAACACAGCGAGGAGCGTGAAAAGAAGCAGGCGGAATCGCGCATCCCGGTACAGAAAAAAAGCGGCGGGCAGAAGGAGCCAGCATGCCGGCCAGAGAAAAGCCAGCGAGCAATGTTCCCACTTATCCTGGAAAACGGATTTCAGCGTCGTCCAGGAGCGGTCGTAGGCCAGGCGTTCGTATTGATTGTAGAAATTTTCCATTTCGGGATTGTCGTAGTGAATCGCAGGTTTCGGCGTCTGCCAGAGAAACAGCGCGGCGCGATCGTGCAAGCGGGCGTCGTAGGCATAAGGAGGCAGAGCGGCATGGCCGGTGACGCGCCAGTTGTAGCAGGCCATGAGGCCGCCGGTGAACAGCAGGATGAGTCCCGCGGGCAGGAGCACCAGGCGGAGAACAGCGCGGCGCGACGCCGCGTCCCCAGGCTGGCGCAAAAACCAAAAGAGAAAGCCGGCCGCCACGGGTATGCAGAAAAAAACGCTCTCGTATGGACGGCTATTGAAAAGTATCGCGACCCCGAGGCCGAGAAGAATCCCCATTGCGAGTGAAGGCTTTTTCCGGATTCGTCCGAATGCTCCGAGCACCAGCGCTCCGCCGATGGCAGCCACCGCCCCGCCCCAATAACTGTTGATCCAGTAAGAAGCGACGCACAGCCGGAGAGCGGCGAGGAGTCCCGCGAGAAAAGCCCATCGAGCGGGCACCCACGCCTGCAACGTCCATACGAAAAGCGCGGCCATCGCAGCCGCACTGAGAAGCACGCCGAACCAAGGATTGCCGAGAAGCTGTCCGAGGGCCAACACCAAGCCCTGAGCGGGAGGATATTTGGAGGCGTAGGTTGGAAACCACAGCACGTGGAAAGTCTCGAAGCTTCGCCAGAGCGGGTGAGGCGGATTGGTTAGACGGCCGTGGGCAAACGTGTCGCCCATTAGAAGGTAACTGAATTCGTCGTGAATCCCAGGATTGGGAATGGGAAGCAGGCCGAGCAGGGCGATCCGCAGTCCGATTACAAAGAGAAACAGAAACAAAACAGCGAGCAATTTGCGAGCCGCGAGCCTGGACACGGCATTTTCGATTCGACTGAGAAAACGTTCGGAGCCACGGGGGAAGAAGATCGCGGGCAACAGAAAGGCCAGGGCAAGCAGAATTGTAATGTTTGGCTCGGTGAGCCAGGTGGAAATAGAGGAATCCATCAAGGGTTCGGATGATCGCCCGGTTCAGAAACATCAACGAGCGATTCAGGAATCCATTGTAGAGGATGGAAGGAGAAAGTCAGCCGACTAATTGGCCCTGATTCAGGTGAGCGGCCTCGGCGATTTTTCGCCACTCGGGCAAAAGCTCCGCGATACCGGCTTGTTGCAGAAGGTCCGTGTCGAACTCGGTGGGAGGCGCTCCTTGCTCGAGCGCTTCGCGTTCGTGGGCGAGCAGGTTGCAAACATAGACGACGATCACCATGTCCGCTTGTTTGACGGGAACGCGGCGCGGGTGGTGATGATGGGCGACGGCCTCGACAACAGGAAAAGGCAAACCCCACAGGCTGAGCAGATAGGCGCCGACTTCGGCGTGTGAAATTTGGGTGAGGCGCTCTTCAATTTCGTACAGCGATTTACCCTCCTGGTGGGCTTGCAAAAGGGCGCGGCTGAAATGGGCCGGGGTGCGCTCGGCGATCACCAGCTTGCCGACGTCGTGCATCCATGCGGCCAGAACGAGAGCAGGAGGCATTTGGGTTTTCTGGGCGATGCCAGCGGCGATGCGGGCCGTCAGTTGGGCGTGGCGGTGAAACTCTTCGATGGACTCGACGGAGACAAATTCATTCGGAGTGAAGGAACGAAAGACTTCCAGGGTGAGGACGAGGTCGTGAAGAACGCTGACACCGAGGCAGTTTACGGCGGTTTTCACGCTGGTGATGTCGCGGGCCAAGCCAAAGAAGGCGGAATTGACGAGTTGCAGGAGTTTGGCGCTGAGGGCAATATCTTGTTCAACGATCCGGGTGATGAGATCGGTGGATACATTGGGTTGAGCGAGAGCAACTTGCAGCTCTGAAAAGACCCGGGGGAGCGAGGGCAAATCGCGCAGCGCGCCGACCAGGCTGGTGAGCATTTTGCTTTCGAGGACTTCCCCGAGGCTGGTGGCGCGGGCGATGCCGGCGCGCAAGACTTCCGGGTCGCAAGGCTTGAGAAGGAATTGATGGGCGACCGGGACGGCGCGAAGCGAAGCCTGCAATTCGGTATAGCCGGAGAGAATAATGCGCAGGGTGCCGGGGTAGCGCTCGCGGACGATTTCAAGCAAGGTTGCCCCGTCCATGCCGGGCATGCGCATGTCCGAAACGATCACATCGAACGCCGATTCCTGGAGCAAACCGAGGGCAGGTTCGCCGCCGGGAGCAAAGGCCATGTTCCATTCACTGCGCATCGGGCGGAGCATGCGCTTCAAACCGTCCAGAATGCTGATTTCGTCGTCGACAAATAAAATGCTGATCATTTGGTGAGCGCCTCCACGCGCAGGGCGGCTGCCGCCAGAGGGAGCCGAACAAAGAAGGTGGTGCCTATGCCGGGTTGTGTCTCGAACGTGAGAGTGCCGCCGTGTTTTTCGACGACGATAGCGCGGGCCAGGGCAAGGCCTTGCCCGGTTCCCTTCCCCACGCCTTTGGTGGTGAAAAAAGGATCGAAGATTTTGTCCCTAAGCTCGGCCGGGATGCCGGGGCCGGAATCGGAAATGGCCACTTCCACGACATCGGAATCGATTTGAGTGCTGACGGTGATTTTTCCGCGGGACTTGGTGCCCTTGATGACGTCACCGATGGCATGCGCGGCGTTGACAAGGAGATTGAGAAACACCTGATTGAGATCGCCGAGGTGGCAAATTACCGGGGGAAGTTCAGCGAAGCGGGTTTCCACGTCGGCAATGTATTTGAGTTCATTGCGAGCCACAATGAGGGTGCTTTCAAGCGCGCGATTCAGGTCCGCAGGAGCCTTTTCGTTGGTCCGATCAACGTGGGAGAATTCCTTCATGCCGCGGACGATGGTGGCGACGCGCGCCAGCCCTTCCAGCATCTGCTCCATCGCGCGGGGAATTTCCTGTTCCAGGTAGTCCCAATCGGCTTTTTCGCGGAGGGCAGTTACCTCCCGCAGAAGGTCCTGGCGGACCGGACCGCGCGCCGCGGCTTCCCGGAGTTCCTGGTATTTGTGGATCAGCTGGATTTCGTCGCGAAAGGAATCCTGCAGGAAGCGGGTGTTGTCTCCCAGAAACTGGATGGGGGTATTGATTTCGTGAGCGATGCCGGCGGCCAGGCGGCCGACCGCTTCGAGTTTCTGGCTGTGGCGAAGTTCCATTTCCTGGCGTTTCCGGTGGGTGATGTCTTCGAAGGAAACCACCGCGCCGATCACCCTGCCATTTCGGCGGATCTGGTGGGAACTATATTCGACAGGAAAACTGTTGCCATCCTTGCGCCAGAAAAATTCGTCTTCAACGTGAGTGTCGTGGCCGTTGATAAAACTGCGAAACACAGGGCAGTCCGCTTCGGGGTAGGGCATGCCGTCTGTCCGAGTGTGGTGCAGCAAGCTGTGCGAGTCCCTGCCGAGGAGCTCGGAGGCATGGTCGTAGCCGAGCAAACGAAGGCCGGCGGGGTTGCAGAAGGTGAATACCCCGGCTGCGTCGATTCCATACATCGCTCCAGGGGCGGAATCCACGAGGAGCTTTACGAGTTCGCCGCGCTCGGCGAGCTCCGCGGTGCGCGAGGCCACGCGCTCTTCGAGCTCGAGTTGCGCGTTGAGCAGGGCTTCTTCATTGCGCTTGAAATCGGTGATGTCTTCGGTAAGGCCGGTTATTTGCGCATGCTTGCCATCGGGGCCGACGCGGGGGAACGAGCGTTCCCAGAGCCAGCGAAGATTTCCGTCCGGGGGAATGATCCGGTAATAGCTTTCCGTGGGCTTGCCGGCGGCCTGCATGTCTTGCATGCGGGACACGACGCCGCGGTCTTCGGGATGAATCAATTCAAGCCAGGAGGCGGGATTTTGCGCGAGGGTGGCGGAAGGCCGGCCGAAAATCCGTTCAAAGGCGCTGCTGATGTAATTGTATTTTCCGGATTTCGCGTCTTTAATCCAGAAGATCTGGTGGATATTTTCAGTTAGAAAGAGGAATTGTTGCTGGCTGCGCTCCAGTTCGTCCAGCATTCCGTTAATGCTGGCGGCGAGGCTCGAGAGCTCGTCGCGGCCCGTGACCTGAACGCGCTCGGCGATCGCGCTGCGTTTTCCGATGCTCACGACTTCGCGACTGAGGCCGCTTAACCGGCTGAGAACAAATTTCTGCAAAAAGAAAATAATCAGGACGGAGGAAATCAGCACGCCCGTAAGGACCGTAACAAAAAGAGTGACTTGACTGAACTTGCCCCGCTCGTAGATCGGCCGGTGGGTGTCCACGCGAAGCAGGAACAGCGGCTCGCCGAACATGTCGCCGACCAAGGCGTACCCGCCAATCAGGTCCTCGCCGAGGGGCAGGACCTGGATTTCCGTGGGATTGGCAGCCAGATCTTTCCACACAACAGAGAAATCGGGGGGCAGCCGATGTGAATCCACACGTTCGAACCTGGTGGAGGTGTGGGTGAGGTCGCTGATGCGGGTGGCGCC
>DATLVJ010000247.1:0-8926 GCA_035577585.1 Candidatus Limnocylindrales bacterium | reverse complement strand
ACGGCGGATTTTTTGGCTTCGGCGGAATCGTAACTTTCTCCATAGATAGCAGGGACTTTGCCGCCCATGGCGCGCAAATAGGTGGAGAGTTGTCCGCGGTGGTGGACGGTGTGCTTGATGGCGAAATCGAGATAGGCGACGGCGGGCAACTGGAACATGCCGCGGAAGTCCAGGATGCGGGACGCTTGCTCGGGGGTGAGGCGGGTGAGGTTGTCGAAATTCTTGGCGAAGGAGTCTTCGTAAAATTTCAGGATGTTCTCGCGGGTGATGCCGCCTTCGGGGCGGGGGATGTTGTTAAAGTCGAAGGCGCCGGAGACGATACCGCCGTAGACACGGTGCTCAAGGGCGGCGATGTGCCAGGCGATTTCGGCGGCGCTGCGGGCTTGCGGGTCGGGGCGATAGTCGGCGTTGGAAGTGGGAATGGCGGCGATGATCGCGCTGGTTGTGCGGTGCTCTTTTTTGACGGACGGAAGCTGATATTGGAGGAGAAACGCGGCTTGCTCGGGAGTCATTGGGATCATTTGGGAGTCACCTCGGTTGGGAGTAGCGGATCAATTGCTGGTTGTAGTTGATGCGGGGCGGGACAGAGTTGGTACGTGGGGAACGGGAGGCAATGTCGGCGCGCCGACATTTTTCGAGGGGTATACCCCCCTTGTTTTTGCGTATGTAGGGGAAACAAGAGAGTTACGGACAGAAATTTCGTATGCAGGGGAAATAAAGGCCTTAGAAACGAACTGAATTGGTCTGACAAGAAAACTGGTATATCCCCCTCCCCCTGGCATCACGGATGTGCGGGAATAGTTGAACTTACAGAAAGGCCTCGCATCCCTCTCGAAAGGCGCTCGGGACAGGAGTGTCGGAATAATTGGATTTGGGAGAATCTCGGGGCAGGCAGGGATCCGCGCCCTTCGGCGAAGCTCAGGGCAAGGAGAGTGGAAAGAGAAAACTCCCCGCGCAAACATGAGGCATTTTCTCAAATTATAGCTAGTTTATCAACAGTATTGTGTAGTACTGGGACGATTTTGCGGCGAAAGAGTAACGTCAAAACCCGCACCCTCGAACGCCACGAGGATGCGGCACCCAAAACCGTCCTAACCGTTGATCTGTCGGCCGCCCGTCGATTTCACAAAAACCCAAGATCGCGAAGAGCCCTTCGAGCTGACTCCCGCCGCTTCAAATCGTCGTCGCGGAGTTGTGTGGACCAGATCTGGCTCTGATCGACCAAAGCCTTGGCTTCTGGGATACCCTTCTTTAGGAGAGCGGCAATAGCGTAGATCGAATCGACGTGTCCGTAGCCACGATCTTGCAAAAACAAAAGCGTCAACTCCACATCGGCTCCGCTCCCTAGTAGCCTCCGGGCATCCTGAAAGGCTTCCGCCTCAGTGATTCCCCCTGTGGTTCGAATCACGGGCACCTCGCCGCCTACCTCGTGGTCGCACAGGGTTTCCCTTAACTGCTTCAACAATGAGGCTCGGAGAGAATCGCCACCAGAAAAAATCACGTGAAAAGGAATGGGTGCCGTGCGCTCCCGATACTCACCGCGTTCGTCTCTCCATCCCCTTACGGTTGCTTCCAGCACTCGTACGAGCACGGAGAATGCGTTGCCCGGCAGAGCCAGAAGAGAGTCAGCATTCCATAAGGTCAAGACGTAACCCGGTGCCTTGTTCCACGAGAGGTCTCTCGCCAGATCAAGTAGGGCATCCCAGTTGCCCTGAACGGATCGCGGCATACCCATGGAAACGGCAACTTCGCTGATAAGCTCGCTGGCGGTCTGGACATGTTGGACACTAGTGGCGAAAAAGGCAAAGCCGCGCTCGTCGCTAGCTTTGCGCAGTATTCCTGCATTGAGATCATCCTGAGGCACAAAGTGCACCAGTGCGCCAAATCCATTTGCAAGGTGTGACTGCCAAAATTCATCGCTCGTTTCGGGATTCATTTGATCTGGATAAAATGGTAGTAGTGAATCGGCGGGTGGCCCGGGTTCGGTAGTTTTGAATTTGTTGACATAGAGCCAGGGAGAGGATATCACTTCGGTAATTCCCGTGAAAGTAGAGAGCGGGAGGGTGCCCCAGGTTCCGGTGTTTGGTACCTGGGTCTTGGGGCGGCAGTTTCTTTCCCCGGAGTTCGCGAGAGTCACAGGGGAATTTCTTCCGACGATTTGTTTCAACTGTCATGACACTTGGAGCACTTTTTTTGCACGGGGGAATTATTTTCGAGTAGCGGTGCAACTTTTTGGTGCATACCCCCATCGAACGTTCGCGAGGGGTGTAAGCAGTTTTCTACGGAATTCGAGAGTGGTTCTCGAAAACGGAACGGAGCGGCGGGGAATTTATGAATAACCGTACGATCCGGAGGGAAAAGGAACTGCACTATTTTAGTGCAGACTGAAAAGCAAGAACTTGCAGGGCGCGGAGAGTTTGGCAAGTTGCTTGCATTTGAGTGGAACGTTGGCCTGCCTGGGTGGTGGAGGTCCGGTCTATAGCCGCCACGCGGTACTCAGTAAATAAAAACTAAAAGAGGTGTAACTTGAAATTTTTCAAGCGATGGATACGTGTGTCTGTAGCCGTCTTGTGCCTCTGCGGGCTGCTTGCGGGAAGTTGTCTACCGGCAAAGGCGCAGAACTCGACGACAGGCGAAATTGTGGGAACGGTGAATGACCCGGCGGGTGCGGTGGTTCCCGGCGCGAAGATCCACCTGAGAAGCCTATCGCAGAACGAAACGCGAGAGACGCAAACGAGCAGCACGGGGCTGTACCGCTTTTCGCTGCTGTCCCCCGGCAAGTATGAATTGAAAATCGAGGCGAAGGATTTCGAGAGCTTGGTGCGGACGGTTGAGGTCTCGCTGGGAGCAACCCAGACGGTGGACCTGAAACTTACGATTGGAGCGACGTCGCAGGTGGTGACGGTGACCGAGCAGGCGCCGTTGCTGCAGGCGTCCGACGCGAGCGTGGTGACGACGATTTCGGAAACGACGGTGCAGAATGTGCCGAATCCCGGGAACGACATCACTTACTCGGCGTTGCTGACGCCGGGGACGACGGAAAACACGTCGGGTGGGTTTGGGAATTTCTCCGCCAACGGAGTATCGGCGACAAGCAACCTTTTCACCGTCAACGGAATGGATTACAACGACCCGTACCTGAACCTGAACAATTCCGGGGCGACAAACCTGACACTGGGACAAAACGAAGTGCAGGAAGTAAGCGTGGTGACGAACGGGTACGGCGGGCAGTTTGGCGGCCTGGCGGGATCGAACGTGAACATCACAACGCGCAGCGGAACGAACGATTTTCACGGCGACTTGAAGTACTTCTGGAACGGCCGGACGCTGAACGCGAACCCCACGTTCAACAATTCCAGCGACACGCCGCGCTCGTTTGTAAATGCAAATCAATATGGCGGCGATTTCGGCGGCCCGATCATCAAGAACAAGCTATTCGGGTACTTCAACACGGAAGGGTTGTACCTGGTGATCCCGACCTCGACGAAGACGGTGGTACCAACCCAGCAGTTTGAGAACGACGTGATCGCCAACCTGCAGCAGCAGGGACTGACGAATTCGGCGGCGTTTTACCAGAATATATTCCAGCTATACAACAATGCCCCGGGGATCAACAGAGCGCAGGCCGGAGGCGGACCAAACGATCCAACGGGATGCCAGACGGCTGCGGGCGGGCCGTTGCTCTTTCCCAACGTGGATCCGGCATTCGGAAACGGATCGACTTCGCCCTGCGCGCAATTTTTCTTTTCGAACGTGAACGCGAAGACGCACGAGCAGCTGTATTCGTTCCGCATCGATTACAACATTGGGGCGAAGGACACGATCTACGGACGCTACCAGCAGGATAAAGGGGTGCAGGCGACGTTCACGGACCCGATCAATCCGGTATTCAACGCAGTGAGCAACCAGCCGGAATACCAAGGGCAGATCAACGAGACGCACTTCTTCAGCGGGACAGCGGTGAACCAGGTGGTGGTTTCGGGACAGTGGTATTCGGCGCCTTTTTCGCAGCCGAATCCGCAAGCCGCGTTTCAGGCATTTCCGACGACGCTGGCGTTCGGCAACGGCCTGTTTACTACCCTGGGCGGACTGGATTTTGCGTTCCCTCAGGGCCGCAATGTGACGCAGGCGCAGCTCTCGGATGATTTTTCGAAGAGCTTCGGCCGGCACACGCTGAAGGTGGGGCTGAAGTTCCGGAGAAACGATGTTACGGACTCCAGCTTCGGGCAATTTGCCAACGGACTTGTAACCGAAGGAACAACCGCGGATTTCATTTCCGGGGGAATTGGGACGGTGCCCGGCGACACGGGAGCCACACTACAGCAGCAATTTGCGCAGAGCAGCGCGCAGCGTTTCACGTTCTGGCAACTCGGCGGGTATTTGGAAGACGACTGGAAGATCCGGCCCAATCTGACGCTGACGTTCGCTTTGCGGATCGATCACGACTCCAATCCGTCGTGCAAAAGCAACTGTTTCGCGAACCTGGTGGAACCGTTCACGGCACTGGTAAACGACCCGACCCTGGGAGGAGCGAACGCCGCCAATATCCCCTACAACCAAATCATCAATTCGGGGCTCTCGACTGCATTCAAAGACTACACGGGAGTGGAATGGGCGCCGAGGTTTGGCTTCGCGTGGCAACCGGGCAGATTCGGAAAGAGCCTGGTGGTGCGCGGAGGGTTCGGCATCTTCTACGACGGGTTCCCCGGGCAACTGGTGGATAACCTGGCCGGAAATGCTCCGAACGTAAGCACATACTTCGTGAATGGCGGATATCTGGCGCCAAACGAGACCACAGGGCCAGGAAGCCTGTTCACGATTGCCGCAAATTCCAACGCTGCGTTCGTAAACGGCTTCCCGCAAGGAATCACGCTTGCGCAGTTGCAGGCGAGCGGAACGCAGTTTTCCGCGCCTTCGTTCAATTACACGCCTAACTACAATCCGCTCCCGTACTACGAGAAGTGGAGCCTGGAAATAGAGAAGCAGATCGGCGCGAATACCGCGCTGACGGTGGGCTACGTGGGAAATCACGGGCTGCACGAGACAACGCAGTACAACAGCGTGAACGCGTTTGCGCCGCTGAGTGCATTTCCGAGCGGGTTTGCAGGACTGCCGACGACTGCACCCGACCCACGATTCAACCAAGTGACCGGGTTGTACAACAATGCCATCTCCGACTACAACGGCGTGACCGTATCGTTGGTGCATCGCTATTCGTCCGGTCAATTCAGCATCAATTATACCTACAGCCATGCCCTGGACGAAATCTCGAACGGAGGGTTCTCGACGTTTGCGTCCACGCAGTTCGGGGCGACGAACAACTCGATTCAATTTCCGCAAACTCCGTTTAACCTGCGAGCCAACTACGGGAACGCGGATTACGACATTCGCCACCAACTGAACGCGAATTACGTTTGGACGTTGCCATTGAAGAGGCTGACATTTGGCCACGGGCCGGATGCGGCTTTGAAGGGCTGGCAAGTTTCCGGGACGGCGTTCGTACGATCAGGCTTGCCGTTCACACCTGTGGATCTGGGCACGAGCGCCGCACTGAATGGATTTGGATACGGCGGCACGGTGTTCGCCACGCCGCTGGCGCCGAACACAAACCAGAAGTGCACGGGCATCACTTCCGCCGGGCCAACCTGCATCGGTTCGGGGCTGTACACGACGTCGGCGACAGGGTTCAGCACGCTCGCGAGGAACACACTGCGCGGGCCGGACTACTTCAACGCCGACTTCTCCATCATGAAGTACATTCAAGTGCCGAAGTGGGAGAAAGCGAAGTTCGCGGTTGGAGCGCAGTTTTACAATGTGTTCAATCATCCGAACTACGACCTCCCCATCGCCAACGTAGCAGCCACGGGGAGCTTTGGACAAATCATCCGCACGGTTTCGGGGCCGACGTCGCCATTCGGTTCGGTGCTGGGAGCGGATGCTTCCCCGCGGTTGATTCAGTTGAAGGCGCAGTTTACGTTCTAGGCCAATAAAGAAGTAGAAAGAGGGGCGGCCTTTGGGCTGCCCCTATTTGTTTGGGGAAAGGAATAGATGTATCGCGAGGATTGAAGATCAGGTGGTGGGGTTTAGTCCGTAAAAGCGGAGTCGCAGAGGGAGCGGTGGAATCTCAGAGGTGAGACGGGTTGGGCGAGAAAGTGGAGGGATGGCGAGGGGCATCAGGATGGGAGTGTTGAGAAGGATTTAGGATGGGTGTAAGAGACTCCATTTCATGCAGATAGGAGTAGTTAGCTTCTGGTGAACGTGGAGAAAATAGAGTGGGCCGTGGAGGTGGGCTTGCACGTTTTCTACAACATCTTGAGGTATGCCGGAGGACGGGGCGGCCTGTCCGGCTAAGCGGGGAAGGTCGAAAGCCAATGAAGAACAATTCAAAGAAGATTCGGGGGATCCTTGCGGGTGCCGTATTGATGGCGGCAAGTGCTGGACTGAGCGTGGCTCAGGAAATTACCTCCAGCCGGAAAGTGTTGAAGTCGGTGGCGGCGCAGTACCCTTCGGTGCTGAAGCGGAGAGGGATTGGCGGGACTGTGAAATTGCGGGTGCTGATAAATCCGAATGGAACCGTGAAGGACGCGCAGGTGCTGGGAGGGAATCCGATCCTTGCCGATTGCGCGGTGAAGGCGGTGAAGCAGTGGGTGTTTGTGGCGTCGGAGAAAGAGGAGAGTATTGAGATTTCGGTGGGGTTCGATCCGAATTCTTCGGGCGAGTAGTTAAAGTCGAAGAATTAACGCAGAGATCGCAGAAGCGCAGAGTTCGCTGAGAAGAGAAGATAAAAAAACGGCCCGTCCTCCTGAGGTGGACGGGCCGTTGTGTTCTCGGAATAAGAAATTAAGTCTAGAAGAGGTTCCAGAGGAACTGGTTGTAGACCTCGTGGTGGTATTGAACTTCGGGGGCTTTCACAAACGTGCCGAGCGCGCGCGGGCAGCGATCCGCGGAAGCGCGTTTTAGATCAGCGTAGCGGCCTTTGACGTCGGCGCCGAGGAGTTTGGTTGTCCAGTCGGCTTTTTCGAAATGGTCGATGGCCGTGTAGATGTTGTCCGGAAGATACCGCTCGGCCTGGCGAAGATTCTTGATTTTTGAAGTTTCGCCGTCGATGCCGCTTCTGAAAATCGAATACATGACCAGGTAAGGATTGGAATCCGGAGAGACCGACCGGACTTCGACGCGCATGGATTTTTCATTACCGATGGGAATGCGAATCATCGAGCCGCGGTCGACCGGCGAGGCTTTAATCTGGTTGGGCGCTTCGAAGTGCGGGTCGAGGCGGCGGTAGGCGTTGACGCTGGCGTTGAGCAACAGGCAAATGTCATTCCCGTGCGTCAGGATGCGGTCAATAAAGGACCAGCCGGTTTTGCTGAGTTTTTCTTCTCCCTTGGGATCCCAGAAAAGATTCTTGCCGTTTTCGCTGATGGAAACATTGGTGTGCATGCCGCTGCCGTTGACGCCAACGACGGGCTTGGGAAGGAAGGAAGCGGTGAGGCCCATTTTGTTGGCGACCTGGCGGCAAATCAGTTTGTAGAGCTGAATCTGGTCGGCGGCGTTGACCACTTCCGAATAACTGTAGTTGATTTCGAATTGCGAAGGCGCCACTTCCGGGTGGTCTTTTTCATTCTGAAAGCCCATGGCGCGCTGCACCTCGGCGGTGGTGTCGATGAATGTGCGGAGGGGATCGCCTGGGAGCGAATGGTAGTAGCCGCCGGTGTTGACGTAGTCGAATTTTCCGTTTTCGTGGTAATGGCGCTCGGCGTCAGCTCCTTTGAAAAGAAAGCCTTCGATTTCGTTGGCGGCGTTGAGCGTGTAGCCTTCCTTTTTGTGGAGGGCTTCAGCGTAATGTTTGAGGACCCCACGGATGTCGGCGGAATAGGGCGAACCGTCCTTGTCGATCACTTCCCCGAAGACCAGAACTTTGCCGCTGCCGAAATAGTCGGCGGGCGCCCAATAGAAAGAGCCCCAATCGATGCCGAGTCGAAGATCGCTTTCGCGCTGGGCGGTGAACCCGCGGATGGAAGACCCGTCGAAGGTGAGGTTATCCCATGATTTGAGGAGGAACTTTTTGTCGTAATCGAGCATGTGCAGGCGGCCTTCGAGGTCGCTGAAGAGGACGGTGACCGCCTTGATGCGCTTTTCCGTGCCGAGATACTTGAGGCGTTCCTCCTGGATTTTATGAACGGGAGTGCGATTCTTGCGCTGTTCTTTGGCTTTGAGATTGAGTTCTTCGAGTTCGTCGTAGGAGAGAGAGAGAAAATTACGCAGTTCGGTGGACATGAATCTCCTTGATTGGGAGCGCTAAACGCCAGATTGGCAGTTTGGGGGTGGACATCACTGACAATGTAAAGGTAGCGCGAGGGGAAATGAAGCGTCAAATGGAAAAAGGAATTTCCACAAGAGGAAAAATGAATGGGAAGGATAAGAAAAGTGAATAGCTGGCGACGGTGTGAAATGTGATTTTTTGACAATCGAAGTAAGGCGCGGTTGATCGCTTGTCGTGGTCCCTCCGTCCCGGTGAAGTATGCGGGGCGCAGAAGGCCGCTCAGTGACCGAGGTACCAGAGGTTGGGGCCGTGCGTGGCGGTTGGATGTGGAGGCGTGTTTCGGAAAGGGACAAGGGTGTGAAGTTGATGCAGGAATGGAAAACTGCGGCATCCCTTAAGGGTAGTGTTTGCAAGGGGATTTGGGCGAACGGGATTGGCCAGCGTCCTGCACTTAGAGAAGGAGTAAGAACGTTACAGGCTCCCAGGAGCGGTTGGTGCAAACCGGTTGCTCAGAGGAGTCGTGAAGTACCCCCAAGCACGCACCTCGATCCAGCCCGCCAGAAACCTCACGGGCGCCATGAGTTCACCCTGAACCACTTGTGGCGCCCTTTCCTCCCTGAAGAAAGTAATCAGTTATCAGTTATCAGTTATCAGTTATCAGTT
>DATLVJ010000246.1:0-19233 GCA_035577585.1 Candidatus Limnocylindrales bacterium | reverse complement strand
GTTCACGATGAATCACGCCTACTGGGGCCCCGGCTATTCTCCCGAAGAAATTCGCGCCGCCGTCGCAGCCAGCAGCATCTCGAAAGGCGGCTTTACCATCGCCGAGTTGCAGGAAGAAGAACTCCTCCGCCGCACCGCCACGATCATCGCCGACGGAAAAATCCTCGGCTGGTATCAAGGCCGCGCCGAATGGGGCCCCCGCGCGCTCGGCAATCGCAGCATCGTCGCCGACCCGCGCCGCCCCGAAATGAAGGAAATTCTCAACCGCCGCATTAAGCACCGCGAAATCTTCCGCCCTTTTGCGCCCTCGATCCTCGCCGAAAAAACCGGCCAGTGGTTCGATAAATCCCATCCCTCCCCTTTCATGAGCCTCGCCTATTCCGTCCTCCCCGAAAAACGCGACGCAATTCCCGCTCCCACTCACGTCGACGGCACCGGCCGCCTGCAAACCGTCACCAGCGAGGCCAATCCCCGCTTCTACGCGCTGATCCGCGAATTCGAACGTCAAACCGGCGTCCCGGTCGTCCTGAACACTTCCTTCAACGACAACGAACCCATCGTCTGCCGCCCGGAAGAAGCGCTAGACTGTTTCTTGCGCACACAAATGGACGCACTTGTTCTCGGGAACACTCTCATCACTCACACATGAAACCTTTCACGCCAAAACTCGCAACGTGGGGCCCGCCGGTCCTCCTCGGAATTCCCCTCGATCACAACTCTTCTTTCCTCCGCGGTGCCGCGCAAGCCCCGCCATTGATCCGCCAGGCCTTCCACTCCGACGCCTGGAACAAAACCACCGAGACTCGCGTCGACCTCGGCGCTCCGGGGATCTTCGAAGATGCCGGCGACCTGCCGGCCATGGAGACGCCTGACGCCTTCACGCGCATCGAAGACGCAATTGCAAAAATCGTCGAAGCCGGAAAACGCCCCTTCAGCCTCGGCGGCGATCACTCCATCACGGCCCCCATTCTCCGGGCCATCGGCAAGCGCATCCCGGCCATCACCCTCGTCCACTTCGACGCGCATCCCGACCTTTACGCTGACTACGAAGGCAACCCGCACTCCCACGCCAGTCCCTTCGCCCGAATCATGGAAGAGCAGCTCGTCCACCGCCTGATCCAGATTGGCGTCCGCACCCTGAACGCCCACCAGCACGAACAAGCCGAAAAATACGGCGTAAAGATTTTCGAGATAAAAGATTTGCCTCATCCGACGCATCTCAACCTCGGCGGCCCCATCTACGTCTCTTTCGATATGGACGCGCTCGATCCCGCCTTCGCCCCCGGCGTCTCCCATTGGGAGCCCGGTGGCCTCACCACGCGCGAAGCCATCAGCTACCTTCACGCTCTACCCGGCCCGATCGTCGGCGCCGACCTCGTCGAATTCAATCCCGTGCACGACCCCACTGGCCTCACCGCCACCGTCGCCGCCAAAATCCTGAAAGAGCTCCTCGGCAAAATGCTCGCCGCATAACGAAACGCAGATGCCTCGCCCCGGGAAAATCTTTCTCTCCGCCGAATGGCACGACCTCATCATGCTCAACTACGAAGTGGATCCAGCCCTGCTCCAAGAATTTGTACCCGCCGACACGGAGCTCGATTCCTTAGCTGGAAAAACATACGTAAGCCTCGTCGGCTTCCGCTTCTGCCGCACGAAGCTCCTCGGCTCCATTCCAATTCCCTTCCATTCCGAATTCGAAGAAATCAATTTGCGCTTTTATGTGCGCCGCTCCGTGGGCGGTGAAACCCGCCGGGGCGTGGTCTTCATCGCCGAAATCGTCCCCAAACGCGCAATCGCGTTAACCGCGCGGCGCTTCTACGGCGAGAATTATGTCCGCCGACAAATGGCGCATCGCGTCCTTACCAAGAACTCAAAAATGGAAGCGGAATATTCCTGGGGAACGGGAAATCAGATGTGCAAGGTGCAGGCGCAAGCGAACGGATCGCCGTCGTTCCCGGCGGAGGGCAGCCTCGAACAATTCATCACCGAACATTACTGGGGATATTCGCGCCAAAGGGACGGCAACACGGTGGAATACCATGTCTCCCACGACCCCTGGAAAGTCTGGACCGCTACCCGCGCCAATTTTTCCGGTAACGCCAGCGATGTCTACGGCGCGGAACTTTCTGATGTATTGAAGCAGGCACCCGCCTCAGCCTTCATCGCCGACGGATCACCCGTAATCGTTTTCTGCGGAAATAAACTACCATCCACCCACACGGGCTTGTCATCCTGAGGCTATCCGACGAGGTCCGGTTATTGGACTCCGGTGGAATCCACTAGGTAACTTTAAGCACCGGACTCCACAAACCGGAGATAGCCGAAGGATCTCAACGTCAAGACCTTGCAAGCCTCGCCAACTGAGATCTTTCGCTACGCAAAAAACGCTCCGCTTAGGGCGACAACCATTGCTTAGGGCCAAAGTAACGGAAAAGCGTCAGCTACGTCTTCGCGACCACCGCTCCCGCCACCTTCAACTCCATCTTCGGCGTGTGCAGCAAAGTGTTATGTACCAGGCAGTGCTCTACTGCCTCTTCGACGCCCTTGCGCTGCGCGTCGCTCAACTCCACCGGCGCATCCACTTCAATCACAAAATTCGTCATCCGCGCCAGCGGATCCTTCACCTTATCGCAGGTCACCCGCACCCGCGTCCCCTCGGTCGCCAGCTTGTTCTTGCGAAGATACTGCGCCGCATAATATCCCGCGCACGATCCCAGCGAAGCCAACAACAACTCCGGCGGCGTCATGCCCTCGTCAAATCCGCCATCGCGCACCGATTGGTCGCTGATAATGCTGTGATTTCCCGCGTGAATCTCAAATTGCACAGAACCCAAATGCTCAACCGTAACTTCCATGGGGGTCTCCATCCTGGAGCGAGTCGCGGCTTCCCGGCAGTTAATGCCCCGGAACCTGCCGCGGAAGGGTCTTCCAATTCACGTATAGCAGAACGCGGCGCAGCCGCCGGTGACCCGCGTCACAGCAGTCGGCCCAGTCACCAGCTTCTAATTTCGATTTTCAATTTTTCAGGTTGGATTATTTCGGCGCGTAAAAAAGGTAGTCCGCCGAATACGCCGCGCGCACTTCCTGTCCCGCATGAGCCGCATCGCATCCCGACGCCGGCGCCTTGCCGCCTTTTGTATTGATCCGCTGAACGCTCGTGGCGCGCGAAAGCACACCGCTACCCTCGTGCCCCACAATGTTTACCAGCAGCCACGGAATTGAATCCGCATCCGGTGAAGGCACATTCGCAATGGCCTTTCCCATAACGCGGCTGCCATCGCTCGCTTCCCACGAGGGTCCGGCGAAATGCTTTCCAAATGGTTTTCCATCCTTATCAAAGAGCTGCGCGTCCGGCGCCTTCAGCGTCCACGCAGCCTGCGCTGCATCGCCCTTGCATGTGTACACCTGGTCGCCTTTCGCATGCACCTGCAGCAAAAGCTGCTCGTTGGCGGGTGCTTGAATCTGTGGCGGCACCTGTTGCCCACAAACGGCAAATGCGGCCAGCATGTTCGCCGCGCCGATCAGCGAACTCAACGCGAATCTGCAAAGGGATTTGCGCACCATTGAATTCCTCCCGTTAAAGCCGGCTCAGCGGCCGCCTCCAATATAGCGCAACTCCCCCCTCGAAGCCTCGGGCCAAGTAACCTCTTGCGCCTCCAACGGGATACAACCAGATGCACCGGCCGCCCGCAAGAATTCAAAATCGCAGGCAACCTGCTTCCCCCGATTTCATCTACTTAGACAGTTGTCTAACCGTCCGGCGGTCAAACGCTAAGGAATCGAGGATCATCATGGGAAAGCTTTCGAATCAGGTTGCCGTCGTAACCGGCGCCTCCAAGGGCATCGGCGCGGCGATCTCCATCGCGCTCGCCGCTGAGGGCGCCTCCGTCGTCGTCAATTACGCGTCCAGCAAGGAGGGAGCTGATCGCGTCGTGAAAGAGATCACCGCCAAGGGCGGCAAAGCCATTGCCGTGCAGGCCGACGTATCGAAGGCAGCCGACGTCACTCGCCTCTTCGCCGAAACCAAAAAAGCCTACGGCAAACTTAACATCCTGGTGAACAACGCCGGCATCTACCAGTTCGCGCCGCTCGAAGGCGTCACCGAAAAACTCTTTCACGATCACTTCAATCTCAATGTGCTCGGACTGCTCCTCGCTACTCAGGAAGCCGTGAAACTCATCGGCCCCGAAGGCGGCAGCATCATCAACGTCGGCTCCGGCGTCAGCACCATTAATCCGCCCAACACTTCCGTTTATACCGCCACCAAGGCCGCGGTTGATTCCATCACCGGCGTACTGGCAAAAGAATTGGGCCCCCGCAAGATTCGTGTGAATTCCATCAATCCCGGAATGATCGAGACCGAAGGCACCCAGTCCGGAGGGTTCACCGAAAGCGATTTCCGCAAGTGGGTGGAAACCCAGTCGCCGCTCGGCCGCATCGGCCATGCCGACGACATCGCACCCACCGCAGTCTACTTGGCTTCGTCCGACTCCAAGTACCTCACCGGCGAAGTCATCCGCGTGACCGGTGGCATCTACTAACACCCCCTCCGCTTCAGAGTTGATTTATTCCTCGACTGCGTCGGAGGCCGGGGCTGGGATGCGCCCGGCTTCCGGAAGTCCTCATCTTCCCTTAGTTGTCACAGCGACTCCGCGTTTCAGGGCCTTCGCTTTCCCCTGTACAATCTTGCCGTGCGCATCTTGCTTCTGAATCTCTACTACCCGCCGGACACATCTGCCACCGCCAAAATGGCGCAAACGGTTGTCGCGGCCCTCTCGGAAAAACACGACGTCACCGTGCTTTGCGGCCGGCCCTCCTACGACCCCACCGAACGCCGCCCCTGGCGACTCTTTCAATCCGAGCAATCCGGCCGCGTGCGCATACTCCGCGCCGGTTCCTCGGATTACCCGCGCTCGCAGATGAAAAAGCGCGTCTTCAATTACCTCAGCTACGTCTTCCTCGCGGTGCCCCGCGCGTTGCCTGTTCCTTGCGATGTCGTCCTCGCCATGACCGATCCTCCTTTTGAAGGTATCGTCGGCGCGTTCGTCGCCCTGCTGAAAGGCAAGCCCTACGTCTACAACATCCGCGACCTTTATCCGGACATGGCCGTCGGCGGCTCCATCGTAAAGCCCGGCTTGCTCGCCCGCCTCTGGGAAAAGCTGCACCGCTGGGCCCTGCGCCGCGCCACCCGGGTGGTTGTTCTCGGCGAGGACATGCGCCATCGCATCCTCGCCAAAGGAGTCGATCCCATTGCTGTCGCCGTCGTACGCGACGGTGCCGAAATAGTTCCCAAAGACACGGCCGCTGCGGCGCTCGACCCCGACGTCATTCGCGCCATCCGTGGCAACTTCCGCTTTGTTCTTTTGCACGCCGGCAATCTCGGCTTCTACGGCGCTTGGGACACGTTGCTTGCCGGCGCTGCCTCGCTCGCCGCCGACGGCATCGGCCTCGTCTTCGTCGGCGACGGCGCGCAGCGCCCTCGCCTCGAATCCGCTGCCGCAAACATTCCCAACGTCCGATTCCTGCCCTTCTTTCCAGCCAACAAAATTTCCTCGGTTCTTGCCGCCGCTGACGCCCACCTTATCACCATAAAGCTCGGGCTCGAGGGCGTCGTCGTCCCCAGCAAAATGTACGGCATCCTGGCTGCGGGGAAGGCCATCGTCGCCGTTGCTCCCCGTGAATGCGACGTCGTATCCCTCGGCGAAGCAAAAGGTTTTTCGATCTCCGCCGACCCCGACAACCCCGCCCGCTTCGCGCAACTCGTTCGCGATCTCTCCCAAGATCCCGCCAAGCTCAACGACATGGCCAAGTCAGCCCTCGCCGCCGCCCCCGAATTCGACCGCTCCTCCGAACTCGCCAAGCTGGTGCGCATCATCGAGGAGGCTACGGCCAGCGGAACTCCAAGAAAGTAAGCACCCCTCGCACCTTGAGCACAGCGTGTCATCCTGATCCTAGCCGACGAGGTCCGGTTTGTGGACTCCGGTGACTTTTACCGGAGATAGCCGAAGGACCTCAACGTTAAAATTCTGCACGGTGTATCCGTTGAGATCCCTCGGAGCGCAAACGGCGCGCCCCTCAGGATGACAAGCATTTTGGGAGCGTTGAGCCCCAATTGAATGCGGTTTCCGGAGGCATGCGGCCTAGTTACATTCTAGTTACGACTCCATTCACTGAACTGTCATCAGCCACCTCGAACCCTAATTTTCAACTGGCGGTTCCCTTCCTTTCGCGCTAACTTAATTCTGCTGCGTGGGGCAGCACCGGCGGTTCTCTCTAAACCGCCATTCCTGGACGTGACTTGGGAGCCGGATCCCAAACCGGCAACGTCTCTGTGTTTGACTGGCAATTTAGCCCTCTGCCAGTTTCCTCAGAACGAGCTATGAGGATGAATGAGTGCGGGCCTGCTGGCTTTCTTAATTGCTTCGTCAGCATCTCTCCTTCTGACGGTGCCTGTCCGGGCGCTAGCCATTCGCGTCGGCATGGTGGATCTGCCTGGGCCTCGTAAAGTCCATCTGAAACCCATCCCGCTTCTCGGCGGTCTCGCCATCTACGGCGGCGTGATGCTGGCAATCCTGATTGTTTTCGACGGCCCCGCGCGCGCCCAGGTCCTCGGCATCGTCAGCGGCGCCACCCTCGTCACCGTTGTCGGCTTCCTCGATGACCGCGGCTGGCTCCATCATCAGATCAAACTTTTTGTCGGCATGCCCCTGGCCGCCGTGATTCTGCTCATCAGCGGCATCCACGCCCAAGTCTTCAGCCTCGTCGTTCACGGGAGCTTCGGTTACTGGCTGGACGCGGCGCTCACCGTCGTCTGGGTCGTCGGCATCACCGCCTCCTTCAGCATTCTTGACCACATGGACGGCCTCTGCGCCGGCGTCGCCGCCATGGCCGCCGTTTTTTTCACGATGCTCGCCTATCTCCACGGCCAGACCCTCGTGGCCACCCTGGCCGCTTCTGTCCTCGGCGCCTCCGCCGGCTTCCTGCGCTGGAATTTCAAGCCCGCCAAAATTTTCATGGGTGATGGCGGCGCGATGCTTCTCGGCTTTCTGATGGCCACGCTGGCCCTGAAGCTGCGCTTTGAACACGTTTCCTCGCTCGCCGCATGGCTGGCTCCGGTCCTCGTCCTCGGCGCAACCATTTTTGACACCACCCTCGTCACCATCTCCCGCTCCCGCCGCGGTCTCCTTCCGTTCGCCACTCCGGGAAAAGACCATTCCGCGCATCGTCTTGCCAATCTCGGGCTGGGCCAGCGCGGCGCGGTCCTGGCGATCTACCTGGTGGGCGCAATCAGTGGAGGCGCCGCCATCCTGGTGACCTATCTTTCGAATCGGGCCGCGGTTTTTGTCGGTGTCACCGTGGTTCTGGCCATGCTCCTTGCCGTCGCTTGGCTGGAGCGCGCTCCCTACGAGAAGCAGGAGCGCAAAGCAGGCGCTTAGAATCTTCTTATCGCAATTTTGGCCCCGAAACTTTCCTTTACCGCGCGTGTTTGGTGTGCGAAGTGGTATTCGTTATAATCTTGTTCGCAGTTTGCTTGCCTGCCCGCAGTTGGCCGCCTGGCTGGTGATGCAACGGTTCTATCCGGGCGGCACGAGCGAAAGAACTCTCCTTTAAAAAGGTTGCGCGAGTTGGCGGAAGACGAAAAGTTCAAGTCCCCCATTCAAAGGGACACCGAAGATGTAGTTGTCATCGGAAGCTCGGCGGCCGGGCTCTACACCGCCGCGCGCGTGGCCCGTGGCGGCCGCCGCGTCAGCGTCCTGGAATCGAAATCCACTCCCGATCCCGCGCCCCGCACCCTGATCGTCACCGACTATTTCAAGAACCAGATCAGTATTGCAGCGCGCTCCAGCATCTTGAACGAAATCCGGCGCTTCGAACTCTTCACCGACGGCCGCTCCGCGCAGGTTACCCTCAAGCAGCCCGACCTGATCATCGAACGCTCGCGCCTCATCCGCTCGCTCGCTGAAGAAGCCGTCCAGGCCGGCGCAAAAGTGCGCTACGATACGCGCTTCCTGGATCTCTCGCCCAACGCCAAAGGCCTCCACGTCCACGTCGACCAGGGCGGAAAGCGCCACGAATTGCACGCCGCCAATGTCGTGGGTGCGGACGGTGCCGCGAGCCGCGTCGCCAGGGCCGCCGGTTGGCCGCCCGTCGAAACCGTTCCACTCGTCCAGGCCGTCGTGAAACTTCCCAAAGATTGTCCGCCGGACACCACCCGCGTTTGGTTTGTGCCCGACGACACCCCTTATTTTTACTGGATGATTCCCGAATCCTCGGAACGCGCCGCTGTCGGGGTTATCGGAGAGCAAGGCCGGGCCACAAAACTTCTCTTCGATCGCTTCCTCGAGAAGAAAGGTTTCGAACCGCTCGAGTGGCAGGGCGCGCGTATCCCCGTTTACAACCGCTGGGTGCCCGTGCAACGCACCGTCGGCAACGCCGAGGTTTATCTGGTCGGCGACGCCGCCGCGCAGGTAAAAGTCTCCACCGTCGGCGGAATCGTCACCGGCCTTCGCGGCGCCCGCGGCGTGGCCGACGCCATTCTGCAAAACGGCAACTCCGAACTTCGCACCCTTCGCCGCGAACTCGGCACGCACTGGCTCATCCGCCGCGCCCTGCATCATTTCAAGCAGGCGGACTACTCCGAACTCGTTGACCTTCTCAACGCCTCCACCCGCGAATCTCTGGGCGAAATCAATCGCGACGAATCCACCCGCCTTCTCTGGAACGTCATCCGCCGCCAGCCGAAACTTGTCCTCCTCGGCCTCCGCGGGCTTCTTTTGGGAAAGCGTTAATGGGCACAGACGGCCTCTTTCGGGCGCCCTGGCGCGCCGATTTAGTCATACTGGTTTTGCACCGCTCGAAGCAGCATGCTGTTCAACCAGCCCGCGGCTGAAAAGGAGAAATGCAAGTGCGTTTGACGGTAATCGGGTGTGGCTACGTGGGACTGGTAACCGGAGCTTGTCTCGCGGCCGCGGGCCACGAGGTGTTCTGCACGGACATCGACGAAAGTCGCATTGACCAGCTGAAAACCGGTAAAGTTCCCATCTACGAAGAGCATCTCGCGGAAGTTCTTCAACGCGCCGTCCGGGAAAAGAAAATCGTTTACACTTCGGATGCCGGCGAAGCCATTCGCGCCGGCGAGGTCATCTTCATTTGTGTTGGCACTCCTCCCAAGGAAACGGGCGAAGCCGATCTCTCCGCCATCGACCACGTCGCCCGGCAGGTTGCTACGGAAGCCCGCAGCCCAAAACTCGTGGTGGAAAAAAGTACCGTTCCGGCGTTGACCGGCGTCCAGTTGCAGAAGGCGCTGGCCGCCTATTCTCCCGATGGCGGCGCCAAATTTCAGGTCGCTTCCAATCCCGAATTCCTGCGCGAAGGCACCGCCGTGGCCGATTTCTTTCATCCGGACCGCATCGTCGTCGGCGTCGAGGACGAAAAAAGCGCCGCAACGCTTCGCGAAATTTACCGCCCCATCCTGGAAAAGAAATTTCATTGCCCAATCCATACCGGCCAGTGCCCGGGCGGCTCCAGCGGCGAGCTTCTCGTCACCACCATCAGCAGCGCCGAACTGATCAAGCACGCTTCGAACTCCTTCCTCGCCCTCAAAATCAGTTACGCCAACGTCATCGCCGACCTTTGCGAGAAAATCGGCGCCGACGTCGAGGAAGTCACCCACGCGATGGGCCTCGATCCGCGCATCGGCGGGCAATTCCTCAAGGCCGGCCTCGGTTTCGGCGGTTTCTGTTTTCCCAAGGACATTCAGGCCTTCATCCACCTCTCCTCCGCAGTGGGCATCGAGTTCGACATGCTCAGGGCCGCCGAGCGCGTCAATAAGCAGCGCATCGACCGCTTCTTCGACAAAGTTCACAAGGCGCTCTGGGTCATCCGCGGAAAGCGCGTCGCGGTTCTCGGGCTCGCCTTCAAGGCGAACACCGACGACATCCGCTTCGCCCCCGCGCTTGAAGTAATTCGCCGCCTGCTTGAAGAAGGCGCGCAGGTGCACGCCACCGATCCACAGGCCATCGCCAGAACAAAGAGTCTTTTCCCGAATATTTCCTATTTTGATGATCCCTATGAAGCCCTGAAAGGCGTGGACGCTGCCTTGGTTTGTACCGAGTGGCCCATCTATCGCGATCTCAATTGGGAAAAAGCCGGCCACGGGATGAGCCGCCGCCTGGTCATCGACGGCAGAAACTTGTATAACAGCAAAAAAATGCAGTCCCTCGGCTTCGACTACTACTCCTTCGGCCGCTCCTGATCGTTTTGCTTAGATCCTAAAACCAACTTGTCATCCTGAGGGGCGCGCCTTTTGCGCCCCGAAGGACCTCAACGGAAGCCTTCTCGAAGATCTAGCCGACGACCAACAACCCCTACCGCCCCTTCGTCATCTTCGCGTACTGCTCTTTGAAATATTTCAAAGTGTGCCGCAATCCTTCTTCCAGGCTCACCTTCGGTTCCCAACCCAGCAACTTCTTCGCTTTCGAAATATCCGGCCGCCGCTGCTTCGGATCATCCTCCGGCAGCGGCTCATAAATGATCTTGGGGGCGTTCGGAAATTCCGCTCGAATACGCTCCGCGAATTCCAGAATGGTCAGCTCCGCCGGATTTCCGATGTTCGTCGGAAAATGCTCGTCAGACTGGCTCAGCCGGTAAATTCCGTCAATCAAGTCCGAAACGTAGCAGAAACTCCGCGTCTGCTTCCCTTCTCCATACACCGTGATGGGCTGCCCGCTCAGCGCCTGGTACACAAAATTCGGCAGCGCCCGCCCGTCGTTCAACCGCATTCGCGGCCCATACGTGTTGAAAATCCGTACGATGTGGGTGTCCGCATGATGATGCCGGTGGTACGCCATCGTTGTGGCTTCCGCAAACCGCTTTGCCTCGTCGTACACGCTTCGCGGCCCCACCGGATTCACCCGGCCCCAATACGATTCGCTCTGCGGCGAAACTTCCGGATCGCCGTAGCATTCGCTGGTCGAAGCCAGCAGGTACTTCGCCCTCTTCTCCAGCGCCAGATCCAGCGCGTGCATCGTGGCAATCGAACCGACCTTCAATGTCTCAATCGGATATTTCAGGTAGTCCGGAGGGCTCGCCGGCGACGCAAAATGAAAAATATAATTCACTTCCCCGGCCACCCGCAGCGGCTCGCTCACATCTTTTTTTTCGTAATGGAATTTCGCGTTCCCGCCCAGGTGTGCAATGTTCGCTTCGCTGCCGGTAATCAGGTTGTCCAGCGCAAGCACCTCCCAGCCCTCCGCCAGCAACCGGTCGCACAAATGCGACCCCAGAAATCCCGCTCCGCCAGTGACCACCGCTCTCATTCCGCCTCCGTGCTGCTCCAAAAATCGTAAGTTTAGCCTGCCGCGGGGAACTTTGGCCAACCCAATTCTGCCGTTCGCTCCCGTGTATTCCCAGGAATTACCGCGAATCCACGCGAAATTTCACTTTGCTGCGTATAATCTCCCTATCCAAATGATTCTGGCTACCATCCTTCCCAACACCACGGCTCGCAAGCCTCGCCTCATTTTTTCCGTTGCCGGTTCGCTTCTCTTTCTGCTTCTGCTCGCCTTCCTCAACCTCGGCCGCTGGCTCGACAAGGAAGATCCCCCGCAAAAAGCCGCCGCTATCGCCGTTCTCAGCGGCCGCATGCCTTCCCGCGCGCTCGAAGCCGGCCGGCTTTACAACCAGGGCTACGCTCCTCAAATCTGGCTCTCTTATTCCGTCGAGCCCGGCGCCACCCTCGAAAAATTGTCCGTCCCCTATGCCGGCGAGGAATTTTACGACCGGCTGCTTCTGCTTCATCAGGGTGTTCCGGACAGCGCCATCCACATTCTCACGCCGCCCATCGTAAACACCGCGGACGAAATGCGCACCTTCGGCCAGGCCCTTCGCAAGGAAAATCTCCATCGCATCATCATCGTCACTTCCAAAGTGCACGCCCGGCGCTCCGCCGTTCTGTGGCAGCGCCTCTCGGAAAAAGACGGCGAGGCAATTATCCGTGGCGCTGCGGACGACGGCTCCGATCCGGCTCACTGGTGGCGGAACACCGGCGACGCCCTCGATGTGGTTCGTGAAGTTCTGGGCTTGCTGAACGCGTGGGCGGGGTTTCCCCTGCAACCCGGCAAATCCTGACGTCCGGGAATTTTCAGAAAAAAAAGAATCGCTTTTTCTTGCGCCGATCCAGGCTCTGCGCAATCTCCGGCACATACGGCAGCGCCTGGCCCTCCAGCGCAGCCTTCGGATTCTCCACCAGCAGCGCCTCCGCCAACTGCTTGCCGCGCTCTTTGGCGATGGCTTCGTAGGCAAACCGCAATTTCACCGGCCGCCGCGCCGTGTTGTGGCCGTCGCTGGACACAAAATGCACCAACCCCTGGTCCACCCACGTCCAGGCATCCGCCTGCGCTCCGGGCCCGAACACTCCCGCAAGCGAACCCGCCGTCACCTGCGTGTAGCATCCCAGCCGAACCCAGCTCTGCAGCCGCTCCGGTTGCGCCCGCAAAATTCCATTTCGCTCGGGATGCGTGATGACCGGCCGCAAGCCCATCAGGTGCAATTCATGCAGCGTCTGATCCATTGCAGGCGGAATCGAAAACTCATTGAACTCCACCAGCAGATAGTCTTTCTGGTTGATGCAATAAGGCGCCGCTTCACGTTTCAGCGCGAGCAAATTTTCCGGGTTCAGGTGAAGATCGCAGCCCGTCGCAATCGTCAGGCGTCCCTCCAGGCGGCTATGCAATTCCTGCCGCGCCGCGCGGACCTTCGCATAGTCAAAATGATATTCCGTGCTCGCGTGTGGCGTCGCGACCACACACGTAATCCCATCCTTGATGGCGTCTTCCGCCATCGCAAGTGAATCTTCGATTGTCTGGGCCCCGTCGTCGATTCCCGGCAGGATGTGGCAATGTAGATCAACCATGTTTACCGTAGTATGCGTCATCCGCGCCACGCGGAAAAGACTTGCCAGCCCCCCAGCAGCATCATCAGCCCGGCAAACACTTCCGCCATGCGTCTCGCGTTCAATCGCCGTGCCATCATTCCACCCAGAATTCCGCCAATAAATACGCCGGGAATCAGCAGCAAGCCAGTGTGCAGGTCCACATAGCCTGCTTTCCAATAAGCCAGGAAGGCCAGCAGCCCCGTCGGCGGAATCAGCGCGATCAAACTGGTCCCCTGCGCCCGGTGCTGGCTGAAGCCGAACAACAGGCTCAGCAGCGGCACCAGCAATACGCCACCGCCGATTCCCACCATCCCCGCTGCAATTCCGCAGATCCCAGCCGCGCAGAAAATTCCAAACGCACCCAACGGGCTTCTTGCTCCAGAACTCGATTCAATTGCATCGGGCGCGTCGACCGCTCTCGTTTTCCGCCACAGCAGCACCGCCGACATCATCAGGAAGCAGCCGAATACCGCCTTCAACACATTCGACGGCATTGGCACAGCCATCTTCCCGCCGCCATAACCGCCAACCAGAAATCCCAGCGCGCAATATATTCCGGCCCGAAGATCCACCTGGTCGTTTTTCCAGTATTCCCGCAGCGCCCCCAGCCCGATCGGCGGCAGCAGTATCAGCAGCGAAGTTCCCTGCGCCATGTGCTGGTCGTAATGCAGCAGGTACACCAGCGCTGGCACCAGCACCACGCCTCCACCGATGCCCAGCAATCCCACCAGCACTCCGACGGCAAGGCTCAGCAATACAATCAGAAAAATTGTCATCATTGAATTGTTACTTCACTCAGAATAACCCATCTCAGGATTCAAACAGAGGAGCAGCCGCCTCTCTTGTCCCCTGGCAATTCATGAATTTCTCGCAACATCCTCTTCTCCATTCTGGAGATACCCGGGAAACTGCTATATTAAAAGGGCATTCTGGCCCTATGGCCCTCGGGCCGTCACCAACTTATTCAAGATTAGGAGCTTTTTTCACCTCATGGCTACGGACAGACGACCCGAATTCTTCAAAGGCGGCCAACTCAAGGTTGCCATCATTGGCTGTGGTTACGTCGGCCTTCCCCTCGCCCTTCGCTTCGCCGAAGCCGGCCACAAGGTCACAGGATTCGACACCGATCCCGAAAAAGTTCGCATGCTCAACGCCGGAAAATCCTATATCGAGCACATCCCGCAGACCAAGATCCAGCAGTTTGTGAACAGCCGCCACTTCAACGCGGTCACGGATTTCTCCAAGCTCGCCGAAATGGACGCCATCATCATCTGCGTCCCCACGCCGCTGAATGAGTATCGCGAACCCGACCTGAGCTACGTCGAGAACACTGCTAGGTCCATCCAGCCGCATCTTGTCCGCGGCCAACTCGTCGTCCTTGAATCCACCACATATCCCGGCACCACCGAAGAACTCGTCCTTCCGATTCTCGAAAAGAGCGGCCTCCGCTGCCCCATCGTCACCGGCCCCGAAAACGAAAACGTGCCTGTCGATTTCTTTTTGGCCTTCTCGCCCGAGCGCGAAGATCCCGGCAACAAGCAGTTCGGCCTGGCGCAGATTCCCAAAGTCGTCGGCGGCATCAATCCTCCCAGCGGCCGTGCTGCAATCTCTCTCTACGGCCAGGTGGTCTCCCGCGTCGTCCCGGTCAGCACCACCCGCGCCGCGGAAATGGCCAAGCTGCTCGAAAATATCTTTCGCTGCGTCAACATCGCCCTGGTCAACGAACTGAAACTTCTCTGCCTCCGCATGGGAGTGGACGTCTGGGAAGTGATTGACGCCGCTTCCACCAAGCCCTTCGGCTTCATGCCCTTTTATCCGGGACCCGGCCTCGGCGGCCACTGCATCCCCGTGGATCCTTTCTATCTTTCCTGGAAAGCCCGCGAGTACGATTTCTCCACCCGCTTCATCGAACTCGCCGGCGAAATCAACACCTCGATGCCTTACCACGTCGTCGACTCCGTCGCCGAAGCCCTCAACATGCACAAAAAAAGTCTCCGCGGCTCGCGGCTCCTCGTTCTCGGCGTGGCTTACAAGAAAGACGTCGACGACCTGCGCGAATCCCCCACCTTGAAAATCATGGAAATTCTCAAGAAGCGGGGCGCCGAATTCGATTACAACGATCCCTATTTTCCGCAGTTCCCCAAGCTGCGCCACTACGACTACTCCGGCATGAAATCCGTGCCCTTGAGCCCGGAAACGCTCGGCAAGTACGACGCCGTCCTCATCGCCACCGATCATTCCAGTTACGACTACGGCGTCATCGTGGATTCCGCGAAACTCGTCATCGATACCCGCAACGCCACCCGCCGGGTCATTCGCCACCGCGCGAAAATCGTTCTCTGTTAGGACTTCATGTCCGCGAACACCGATGAAATCCGGCGCCAGTTGTTGGAAAGCGCTCGCGTCAAGCAGGCATTCTCCGATGCCCTGATCGCGCGCATCGCTGAATTCGCGCAGCGCTCCGCCTCCGCCATCCGCCGTGGCGGTAAACTCGTATTTTTCGGAAATGGCGGCAGCGCCGCCGACGCCCAGCATCTGGCCGCGGAACTTGTCGTTCGCTTGCGCACCGAACGCCCCGGCCTTCCCGCGCTCGCTCTCACCACCAACACTTCCGTTCTGACCGCCGCGGGCAACGACTACGGTTTCGAACGCATTTTCTCCCGCCAGATGGAATCTCTCGTCGGCCCGCACGACGTCGTCGTGGCCCTCTCCACTTCCGGCACCAGTCCCAATATCGTCAAAGCAATCGAAACGGCCCGCGCTCGCGGATCATTCCTCGTCGGACTGACCGGCGAAACCGGTGGCGCGCTCGCCGGCAAAGTGGACATCCTCCTCGACGTCCCCTCCCGCGATCCCCAACGCATCCAGGAAGCCCACATCACCATCGGCCACATCGTCTGCTCCCTGATCGAGCACCTCGTAGCCGCCAACTAATCTTTCTTTTGTAGCGGCCGCCTTCTGAGGCGGGCGCCTTAACGCTTGCAGCGTCCACCTTCAACTGGACCCGCCCACCCATCAACGCGCCTTGACCAACTCCACCCGCGCCGTCGCCACCGGCAATACCGCCTCCATCAACACCGGCAACCGCTCCGCCCCATCTGCAAGGTACAGCAAAAAATGCGCGTCCTTCATCTCCGCCCCGTTATCGAGTACGTGAATCTCAATCTTCGTCGTCGTATATTTTCCCGCGGCCACGCTGACGTTTTGCCCCTTTCCCGCCAGCACCGCGCGCACGTCATAAAGCTTGTGCCCGTCAAACACCGGCGACTTCACTTCCTTCGTCGTACTCCAATCCACGCTTCGCAAATACATCAGCATCCCGATCGGATCCCGCGTCCCCGGCAACACGCGTGCCGCCACCTCATTCGCCGGCGCCGGCTCCCTGCTCGAGGGCGTCATCCGCTCCACCGTATCCACTTTCTGTCCGCGCTCGTTCAAATGCATCTCGTACTTCAAACTCGTCAGGTTCGAAATCTCGCTGTACGAATCGAATTCGTCGTCCAGCTCAAACACCATCCGGTAAGGATTCTCCGTATGCGCAAACGCCTGCAGGTGCCAGGTATCCTTGCCCGCAACATTTCGTCGCTCGCCTACCTTCACCCGCAAATTCGCCACTACGCTGTTCAATTTCGGAACATTTGCCGAGAAGTCCAGCGTCTCACCGGTCCGCGGCTGAAATCCCACCGCCGCGCTACTCGTCCCTTTCGCCGCAACCGGCGGGGCGGTCTCCGGTCTGCTGCCCGCTGTTCCGCCAATCGATTCCGGCTCGCGCGGAGCAACGACCGTCGTAGCCTCCCCCGGAAACAGCGTCTTCGGCTTCGTCGCCTCATATCGCCGGAACGTCCACACCCCGGCCGCGGCCAGTCCCGCCACAATCAGCAACCCCACCCCCAATCGCTTGCCCATAGTGTTTGTGCGTTGCTCCTGATTTTCAGCGTTTCTGTGTGCCGCTCCCATCGTACAATAAGATGAGTTGTGCGGTGGGAGGCAGATCGAATGCGCTACCTCGTTACGGGCGGCGCCGGATTTATCGGCTCGAATACTGTGGATGAACTGGTGCGCCGCGGCCACGGTGTCGTCGTCCTCGATGATCTTTCCTCCGGCAAGGAAGACAATCTCGCCGATGTGCGCAGCAAGATCACCTTCATGAAGGGCTCCATCACCGACATCGAGGTCGTGCAAAAGGCCATGGTTCAGGCTGATTACGTCATCCACCTGGCCGCCCGCACTTCCGTCCCGCGCTCCGTCAAGGATCCTGTTGACACCAATCGCATCAACGTGGACGGCACTCTCAACGTCCTCGTCGCCGCCCGCGATAATAAAGTCAAGCGCGTCGTCTTCGCCGCCTCCTCTTCCGCCTACGGCGACACTCCTACTCTTCCCAAATCCGAGGACATGCAGCCCGTTCCCATCTCTCCCTATGGCGTCACCAAGTACGTCGGCGAACTCTACTCCCAGACCTTCGGCCGCTGTTACGGCCTCGAAAATGTCTGCCTCCGCTACTTCAATATCTTCGGCCCGCGCCAGGATCCCGATTCTCCTTACTCCGGCGTTCTCTCCCGTTTCTCCGCCGCCTTCCTCGAATCCACTCCACCCGTCGTCTTTGGTGACGGCGAACAGACCCGCGACTTCACTTACGTGGACAACGCGGTGCAAGCCAACATCCTCGCCTGCGAAGCCTCCAGCGCCTCTGGCCGCACCTTCAACGTCGGCACCGGCAGCGCCGTTTCTCTCAACCAGGTTCTCCTGATGCTCCAGAAAGCTTCCGGCAAGGCGCTCGAAACAAAATACGAACCGGCTCGCGAAGGCGACATCCGCGACTCTCTCGCTGACATACGTCTCGCCAAAGAATTCCTCGGCTACGAACCCGCCGTCCTTTTCGAAGAAGGCCTCGAACGCACCTACGCCTGGTACCAATCCCACCACGCCAAAAACGTCCCCGAATAGACCCCTGTAGCTCAGGCCTTCAGGCCAGAGGCTTTCCATAACGCCCGCACCACCCTCTGTCGTCGCCCACAAAGTTCTGCGTCTTTTCGTCCTTCCCTACAATTCCGGCAAACCGCATGCTAGGCTAGCATTTCATTTCTATGGACAATTTCTCCGCGTGAACCGATTCCTCTCCATTCCCGCCCTGCGCCAACTCTTACGCGTGAGCTTGCCCGCTTTCCTCCTCGCGTTCCTGGCCTTGCCCATTTTTTCTCAACAAGTTCCCGCCCAACCGCCCTCCGGCAGCATCGCCGAAATCACCGCGCGCGGCGCCCAACGCCGCGTCGGCAGTCTGTATATCGCCGACGACGACGTGGACATTACCTACGGTGGCATGCGCCTCCGCGCCGATCACGTCGAATACAATGACTCCACCTCCCAGGTCTTCGCTCGCGGCCACATCATCTTCGATTTTGAATCGCAGCATCTCGAAGCCGACGAAGCCAACTACAACGTCGCCACAGGCCGTGGCACTTTTAAAAAAGTCCGCGGTTTCCTGAAGCTGGAGCGCCGCCCCAATCCGCGCCTTCTTGTCACCAAAAATCCTCTCTATTTCGAAGCCCAGGAAGTCGATCGCCTCTCCGAACAGGTCTACATCATCAAGCATTCCTGGATTACCATCTGCGATCCCAAACAGCCCACCTGGCAGTTTTACGCGCCGAAAGCCAAAATCACCGTGCAACGCCACGTCGCGTTACTCAATTCCAATTTCCGCCTTTACCGCGTTCCGCTCGTCTGGCTTCCTTACGCCACCGCTCCCGCCGGCGAACACATTCGCGAATCCGGTTTCCTCCTGCCAATCATCGGCAACAGCAACCAGAAAGGATTCGTCTTTGGCGACGCCTTTTACTGGGCGCCGCGCACTTGGTTCGATACCACCCTCAGTTTCGACTACTTCAGCCGCCGCGGCACCGCCCAACGCGCCGAAGTCCGCGCCCGCCCCTTCGAAAACACCTCCATCCATTACGATTATTTCGGCGTGATTGACCGCGGCCTCCCGCAAGCCAGCGGCCCGCCGATCAACCAGGGCGGCCACCAGCAAACACTTGAAGTGCAATCTCTCTGGCATCACGGCTGGCGTTTTGTCGCCGACGTCAACGAGCTCTCATCGCTCACTTTTCGCCTCGCCTTTTCCGATACCTACGGCGATTCCATCAACTCCGAAATTCGCAGTTCCGCCTTCCTGACGAATAATTCTCACGGCTTCAGTTTCAACGTTGCCAGCCTCAGCGATCGCAGCTATCTGGAACTCAGCCCGCCCAACAGCGTTTACCTTCGCAGTATTCCGGAAGGGCGCTTTTCCTCGGTGGAGC
>DATLVJ010000245.1:0-2811 GCA_035577585.1 Candidatus Limnocylindrales bacterium | reverse complement strand
GCGGGCACTGGAGTCCTCACTCGGAATCATCCCCACGTACGTGCCGATCTGCTTGCCGCAGTGGAACCGCTCCGGTTTTCCGATGATCAACACATAGGCGAGGGCCGTAAGTGGCCCAACACCAGGGTGCGTCATCAGCCGAAGCGCCTCGGGTCGTTTCTTGAGCTCAGCGGCCGCGGTCAACTCCTCAATCGTCGGATTCATACGGTCCAGCAATTCCAACAACTCTTGCCGGCGTCGACTGGCCCAGGGAGCCAACGTGAGCTTCTCTAACTGTGCTCGCCCCTGTTCGCTGAACAGTTTTTTCTTCCAGCGATAGCCTTCGATCCTGTGTTGAATCAGAAAATTATCGGTACAAATCGGGGACACTTGGCGAAGGGACCGGTTAGCTGAATGAAAGTACAGCGAAAAAATGGCGGAGAGGGTGGGATTCGAAGCCAGGTCAACTCAATCGTTTCGGTCCTTCAATAGGCGATGACGCAACTTGCCGAGTTTATGATTCAAGAAATTCTCGCGAGCCAAGAAAGGCAGAACGGGTGTGCGACGTTTCTCCACTCTGCTGCGAGCAAGCCTCAGTCGCTTATCTTCGCCAAATGATGCTAAAGCCCTGTCTAACGTATAAAGAGCACTCTCGCGCAATCCGGCACACGCGTATACGTCGGCCAAATTCAAATGAAACTGAATCTCTCCCCGTTTTCTTTGTATAGCTGCTTCGCACAGCATAACGGCTTCAGTCAAATTCCGTTCTGCGCGCGAAATCGATACACCAAGAAAAGATAGATAGTATGGGTTCTCTTTATCGCATTCGAGCGCCCGCCTCAAACACGCGACAGCCTTCTTGGGGTACGAACTCTTTAGCATCTTGACGCCCTCTGTAAACGCGGCGACGGCGTCGAGTTCAGCAATGCTTGTTGCGCTCTCCGTTTGCATGAAGGTCCTCATTCAATCAAGGGGCAGTGGCCCAGTTTAGGAGACGCCTTTTGTCTGGCGCTACTGGCCTGACGGTCAGTTTGACGAAAGGACCAACAAGCTACGCTGTTTGAACCCGGGCCAGGCAGGCAGCCTGTCCCCGAGTACCATTGCACTCAAAGCCAGTAAAGATAGGATTGCCACTGTAGGACCCTCCCGGCCCGAAGGAGAAGCGTTGGAAGAGACGCCTAGTTTGTGCCGAAGGGAATCGCGCGTCACTGTAAAGACCTTTGTGAATCTTTCCAGCCCGGATAATCGAAACTTCGAACTCGCACCAACAATCGATATAAGTTGCCATGGCGCCCGCGTTGTGACGAGGAGGATTTGGCGGCCCAATCAAGAGGTTTCGGTTCGTTCAATCCGCGGGAATTTCTATTCGTTGGCACGTGTCGTATATTGTCAACCCTATGAAACCAATTCTTTTGCGATCGGAATCGAGATGCTTTTTCCGATGACGGACTGGACTAAACCCAGCGCTCGAACATGTGGGGATCAATGAACGCTCACGGTGGTTCACTCCGTGAATGGACTACCGGCCACGCGATCAACTCCTTCCATGAGAAGGCCGGTTGACGTCAAGGCACACTTTCACATTCTTCCTTCCGTGACTCTGTCCCCATTCAGCCAAGCCGCCTCTGTCGCCATCCTTCCATCCGCACTCTTTGGTGAGCGATATTCGCTCGGTGCTAGGTGGGTGTTCTCGTTTCAGTAGGTGCTGCTACCTGATAATCGTCCTCTCTTCCCACCGTTTCTGTGGGAGTCGGGCGCTAGGAGTTGATCGCAGTCACCTGGACTCGGCGGTTGAGCTCAGCTGTCGGACCGAAATTCTCTATGCGACTGCCTGCATCGCCTTTTGGCTATTGCGCAGTGGTTCGTACACCTCTCCGCTCACCCACAACCGATGGAGCAGTACCGCCAACTTTCGCGCCACGGCAACCACCGCTCGTTTCTTGGCATTCTTTCCTCCTCGCTCTGCAAGCTTCCGTCCCCATCTCCGCAGACCACTGTCTTCTCCAAACGGTCCCAGAATGTAATGCGCGCCTTGCACCATCATCGTTCGCAGATACCGGTCTCCTGCTTTGCTGATACCTTTCTGCGGTTTGCTCTCTCCAGAGTCTCTTCGGCCAGGTTTTAGCCCGAGAAAACAGCCTACCTCGCGACGCAATTTAAAAGGGCGCCCCTTTTGGAGTAGGGTTTGGGTGCTTGCCTCAATCCCTACAGAAAGGAACGCCCTCAATGGATAGCAAAAAGTATATCGGCATGGATGTGCACAAGGAAAGCATTTCGATAGCGGTGATGAACGGTGCAGGAAAGATCGTGATGGAATGCGTCATCGAGACGAAAGCCAGCATGATTCTGCAGTTTATCGATGGGCTGCGCGGGGACTTGCAGGTCACGTTTGAAGAAGGAACCTCAGGCGCCTGGTTGTACGACTTGCTGAAACCGCACGTGGCGAAATTGGTGGTTTGCGATCCACGAAAGAATGCCTCCATGAAAGAAGGCAACAAGAGTGACAAGATCGACGCACGCCGGTTGGCCGAGCTGCTGCGCCTCAACCATCTCAACCCTGTCTATCACGGTGAACACGGCCTACGAAGTCTGAAGGAACTGGTGCGCAGTTATCTCACCATCACCAAAGATCTGGTACGGGTCATGACGCGGGTGAAGGCGATCTATCGCAGTTGGGCCATTCCTTGCACCGGCAAGCAGGTTTATGCACCGCGCCATCGTGCCGAGTGGCTCGGGAAGATCGGTGAACCGGGAGTGCGCCGGCGGGCGGAGTTTTACTACCAACAGCTCGATGCGCTGCGGGCGGTGCGTCAGGAAGTGCGGCGAGAGCTG
>DATLVJ010000244.1:0-8880 GCA_035577585.1 Candidatus Limnocylindrales bacterium | reverse complement strand
CTGGCCACTGGCTGCCCGGTCTTTTTTGTCCATATTCAAACGCCGCTGATTATTTCTTCACAAAGATGGACTTCGGAATCATGCAGTGCACGCCCTTGCGGATGTCCACCACTTGCGAAACCCGGCAGTCCCCGGCAATCGACGTCAGCGCATAAACTTCTTCCCGCGACATCGGCACCATTTTCTGCTCCGCAAGAAAATTCACAGTTTCGCGCACCGCAATTTTCATCGCTTCATTTAAGTCTTCGTCGAATCCCATGAAAATCCAGTGCGTGGAAGTCTCCGCCCGCGGCCAGTCCAGATGCAGGTCCTTGCGCACGATTGGCTCGATTTCGATTTCCTTATACGAGCACTCAAGCGCGGTCAAATTCACCTCTCCGTTTCCCTGTAGGCAATGTGAATCGCCCGTCCAGATCAACGCGCCTCTTTGGAACACGGGAAAATAAATCGTAGATCCTTCCTGCAGTTCGTTCACGTCCATGTTGGACCCGTTCTTCCAAGGCCGCAGCGTGCTGGTGCGTCCTTTCGCGTCGTGAATCGGCGGCCCAGCTTTTTCCTTCGGCTCGTTCGGATCCGGCCCCACGGCGATCGTTCCCGGAAAGGGCTTCAGGTGCAGCAGGATTCCCGGCTTGAACTCCGCCGTCATGGTCTTCAAGTCGAGCTTGAAATATTCCACATGCCCTTCAGGAAACTCTGGCGCAAGCAAACCCACGGTAGGGAACTGCTTGCCCGGAAGATTGAAATTGAAACCCGAATCCTTGATTACGATTTTCTTGATGCGAATCTCCAGCGTATCGCCGGGCTCCGCGCCATTCACGAAAATCGGTCCAGTCACGGAATGCGGCCCGCCGCCGGGATTCGCCAGGCGGAGCTTCACGATATCGTCCATCGAAGCCCCGGGCTTCACCTCGTCCATCCCGTGCCGCAGCGTCTCGATCGAAACGGTATCGCCGGAATCCACCACCAGCTTCGGTTTCTCGGTTGGGTCAAACCATCCCCACTGCACGGTGTCCTTGTTCGCGGGCAGTGTGTAGTGCTTGCCCGCGCCACTCTTCGCTGCAGGCTTGTCCGGCGCAGATTGTGCCATCGTTCCTATGCAAATCAAGTTGACGCTGCAGAACACGAGCAACGCCGGGATTTTCTTCGAGGAACTCATGGGGCGGCTCCTTCTGACGAGGATTCTCAAAACTGTGCAGGAAGTATAGAGGCAGACTGGCAGAAATGTCCGCTAAAAAATGATGGCAGCGATTCGCAAACTCGTTCGTTCCCACTAATGAGGAGAGGAAGCAACTTCAACGAAGTGTCTGAGGTTGAGATTCTTTAGCGGGTCTGGCGAAGTGCGCCCATCCACTGCGAAACTGCCGAGAGTTGCGCACGGCCTGCTTCCAGGCTCGCCTGCCGCGCCAAAAGCATCATCCGAATCTGCCCCAGGGTAGTCTGCAGCTCGCCCAATTGCGATTTGTAAAGATCGAGTTGCTCGGCAATTTCCGGTTGCAGCCGCAAAAGTTCCGTCGAATGCGCCAACACTGGCGCCATCTCGTCCACCGGTCCGCGAATCCTGCGAACTTCTTCTACACTGAAATCACATTCGCCGCTAAGCGCGCGCCGCGCTTCCGCAAGGTATTTCGCCAGCGAAGCGTTAACCCGAAGCATCGTCTGCGGCACGCCCTCGTACATCAGGCCCTCCAACCGCCGGTTTCCGTGCCCGTGGAATGTTCCGGTGAAGGCGAGATGTTTTGCGCATGCTGTGGTTGCGTTTGGCTGGACACGCGCAGCCGTTGCGTAGGCTCTGACGGCACCACCGTCTGTTCCACGTGAGCCCACGCGGCGCGGAGCCGCGCGAACATCGCGACGAGTTCCTGCAGCATGTCCACGGAGCATTTTACGCCCGCTTCGAGCACCATACCCCGTGTAACCGTGTAAAAGCTGTTCAGACGGCGCGCCGCTTCTCCGCCGCGCTCGTAATCCAGCACACCCTGCAGTTCCCCGATGATCGTCAGGGCGTGGTTCAGGGAGTTGACGCGGTTTTCAATCTCCCCGCTGCCGATCGCCGCGATTGCGTTGCGAAAGTCGCGCAGGATTCGGTCATACAGCGCGACCACCTGCCCAACCGAGGACGCGGCGAATGCCGTGGACTGCTGATACGCGACTGCGGTATCTCGTGTATTCATTTTACGCTCGCTAGTTGCTGGGTAATCTGGCTCTCCAATAGTGGCAGTTCCTGCAGGGTCGTATTCACGCGGGCATAGATGGCAGTCAGATTGATCTGCTGCACCGCCAGCGCCGCTTGCAAATCGCTGATCTGCTTCGTCAGACCCTGCGACGTGCTGGTGAGGCTCTGCGAGTCCAGCGTAAGTATCCCCGTGCCGGCCCCGTTGATGTTTGAGAGTACCGATGAAAGATTCTGCGAAAAACCGTTTGTGGTGTTCTGCAACAGGTTTTGGACAGCGGAGAAGTTGCTGGAGAGTGCCGAGGCCAGTTTGCCGCTGTCCACAGAAAGACTGCCGTCATTGTTGAAATTGACGCCAAGGCTCGCAAGATTGACGATCCCGCTGTTGCCGGGGATGGAATAGGATAAAGCGCTGAGCAACTGGCTCTGAACGTCGCGCAACGAGTTGTCGCCTTCGAGTGGACCGCCGCCGCTGCCGTCGCTGCCGACGTTAAATTGCGAATTGATCTCGGTGATCACGGTATTGTACGCGCTCACAAGAGTGTTGATCGCAGAGGTCACTTGCGTAGTGTCAGGGTTCACGTTGATGGTTACCGGCGTGGTGGGCGAGGGAGAACCGAGGCTTAGTGTCACGCCGTTGATCACATTCGTGACTGTGTTGCTGGCGCTGCTGATGGGGACCCCATCCACGACCAGCGACGCGTTTGTTCCCGTAACTCCCTTCGTAAAGCTCAACCCGCTGGTGTTTCCCGAGACGGTAACGTCTCCCGGTGCGCCGGAAGTCGTGCTCACCAACGCCAATCGGTAGCCGTTGGAATCCTGAATTACGCTGGCTCGGACGCCGATCTCCTGGTTATTGATGCTGGCAGCAAGATCGCCGAGTGTGTTGTTCGTTGAATCCACCGTGACTGTCGCGGCGGTGTTCGATCCTACCTTCACTTGGAATGTCCCCGCGGTGATCGGTGAGCTGCTGGTGGTCAGCGCTCCTGGTCAGCTACGCCGACTTCATCACGCTGCTATTCGCATTTTTCGTGGTCTTGTACGCATCGTCCCAGGTGGACAAGCGCCGCGTCGGCCGCCTCGCCATGGCCATTCAAGTCGCGTTTCAGGAACTAGGCGTGTTCGACACCTCGAACACCCACATCCCATTGAGCGATATGGAAGCCATTCCATTCTCCAACGTTCAGGCCGTCGAAAATGTCGAGCGAACTGCAGATTTGGAGCGCGTCGTTCAACCGATGAAAGGGATCCTCGCTCCGACCTCCGCTCCGACACCTCTTAAGGACATCCAGGCCGAACTTGAAAAAGCGTTGGCCCCCGAAATCAAGCGCCACGTGGTGGACATTAAGCCCAAGAAAGAGGGTCTGGTGGTCAGCCTTCGAGAGATGGGATTTTACGAAAGCGGCTCTTCCACCATGCGCGCCTCTTCCGTCGAAGCCGTCGATCGCCTGGCAAAGGTAATTATTCCCCGTTCGGAAAACCTTCGTATCGAAGGCCACACCGACAACATTCCCATCCACAATTCTCATTTACCCTCCAATTGGGAGCTTTCCACCGCCCGCTCAACCGAACTTGTCCGCATGTTCATCGTCCGCTACCGTATCGAACCCAATCGCCTCTCCGCCGCGGGATTCGCTGAATACCATCCAGTGGACGACAACGATACCCCTGAAGGCCGCGCCCGAAACCGCCGCATCGACGTGGTAATTCTGAATCCAGCCCTCCAGGAAAAATCGCCCTTTGCCACTCCGCCCGCCGCTCCAGCCGCTATCCATTCGCCGCCGGAAACTTCCGGGGATCCAGCTGCCTCCCCTGCCCTCTCAGGTCCAGCGAGGCAGTAATCAATCCGAACTCTTTGCCATTGCGTTAGTTGACAGTTTCGTCAGCCGGGAGGAGACTTGCTTTACCCCCTTCCAGAAATTTGTCCTGAGTGAGCGACTATGCGCCTTCTTGTCGCTGAAGCCGACGCGTCTTTGGCGGAATTCCTCCAGACCCGGCTCCAGCAGGAACACTTCGCCGTACAACTCGCCTCCACGGGAGACCAAATCTCCAAGTTCGGCGATAAGAGCCTCTTCGATCTGATTCTTCTCGACTTGAATCTTCCCGGTGTCCCTGGCGCCGATTACTTGCGCCAGGTGCAGACCCGCTGGCCGGAAGCCCCCGTGGTCTTGCTCTCTCCTGCAGGTTCGGTGGAAGAGCGCGTCAAAGGCCTCGACGCGGGCGCCGACGATATCATCGTAAAACCCTTCGCGTGGTCGGAACTCGCCGCGCGTATCCGCGCCGTTCTCCGCCGCCGCAATCGTCCGGCCCGCGAGATATTTCAGTTTGAAGATCTGGAGGTCAACCGCGTCTCTCACGAAGTTCGCCGCGCCGGTCGCGCCGTTGAACTAAGCCCCAAGGAATACGCTCTCCTCGAATTCTTGCTCCGGAATCCAGGCCATCCCGTTACGCGAGCCGCCATCATCGAGGAAGTCTGGCGCATTCACGGCGATTCCATCACCAACCTCGTCGACGTCTACATTAACTATCTCCGCCGCAAAATGGATTCTGGCGCCGACCACCCTTTGATCCGCACCATTCGTGGTGTTGGCTACCAAATCGGTGGCAATCATCGTTCTGGCTGAATTCATGTTCGTACTAGTACTGTATCATTTTGAGATTGGTACTCCTCACCTCAGCAACTTATTTTCCATGGACGGGTTATACCCATCAGAAAGCCGCCCAGCGTCTTACTACTGACGGTTCTTAGGTCCGAATAAGGATTCGGATCGCAGTCCAGGGGAAATGAGTATGAAACCCAATCTGACCGGCAAGTTATTTATCGCCCTCTTTTTAACATTAGCCGGTTTGTTGTTCCTCTTGTCCCCGGTCATCCGGGCACAGGCACAGGAGAACATCGCCAACGTAAGCCCCCAGGACAATGGCGAAATGGTGCCCAGCGCCGACGACTCCCAGGACCCCCCTTCACGCGTAGCTCGGATTAGCTATCTCGATGGCTCTGTTTCCTTACAACCCGGAGGCGCAGGCGACTGGGGTGCCGCTGCCAAGAACCGCCCGATAACCATCGGCGACAAGCTTTGGACCGACAAGGATTCGCGTACTGAACTCCAGGCTGGACAGGCCTCCATTCACCTCGGCAGCATGACCGCGCTCTCTTTCCTCAATCTTGATCAGAACGTGATTCAGATGCGGCTCGCCGAAGGACATGTGAATTTCCGCGTCCGCGAACTCCGCCAGGGCGATACCTACGAAATTGACACCCCGAATCTCGCGTTCACCGTCCGCGAAGCGGGCGCTTTCCGCGTTGATGTGAACGAAAACGGTGACTACACCACCGTGACCGTTATCCGCGGCAAGGGTGAAATCGCCGCCGGCGGACAGACCTATCCCGTAAACGCAGGCGAGCGCGGTGACATCAGCGGCACCGACCAGAATGTGCAGTACATCCCGGGCTCAGCCTCCGAGCCGGATCCGCTCGATCGTTGGGCGCAGGAACGCAACATCAAGGAGGACCAATCTCCTTCAGCTCGCTACGTCAACCGCGACACCGTCGGCTACAGCGACCTCGACGACTACGGCACCTGGAAACAAGAGCCGGAAGTCGGCAACGTCTGGGTTCCAAACAACGTTTCTCCCGATTGGGCTCCGTATAGCGACGGCAACTGGGCCTACGTAGCGCCCTGGGGCTGGACGTGGGTCGGTTATGAACCTTGGGGTTTTGCACCCTATCACTATGGTCGCTGGAATTATTTCGGCTCCTATTGGGGCTGGTGCCCAGGTCCAGTCTACGCACCGCCCTACTACGGTCCGGCGTTTGTCGGATTCCTCGGTGGTGGATTTAGCGTCGGCGTCGGATTCGGCTTCGGTTGGGGCGGCGGCTATGGCTGGTTCCCGCTCGGTTGGGGAGAGCCGTTCCGTCCGTGGTATCACTGTGGTCCGGGTTACTGGAACCACGTGAACGTGTACAACACCCACTTCAACCACTTCAACGATTTTCACAATGTGAACAATTACCGGAATTTCAATTACCGGTATGCCCGCAATACGAACGCAGTCACCACCGCTTCGCACAATGCCTTCGTCAACGGCCAGAGGATCAATCGTAGCAACACCCACCTCTCGGCCAATTCGTTGCGCAACGCTCGGGTCACCGGCGGCGTCAATGCTTCGCCGACGCATTCCAGCTACTTCGGCGCATCAAACGCGCACGGCCGCGTGGCGACTCCTTCGAACAGCGTGCAGAACCGCAGCGTGGTCGCTCGCTCCACTCCGGCCGCTGCCGCTTCGCACATGCCGGTGCGCACCATGAATTCCGGCTCCTTCGGCGCTAACCGCGGGAACAACAATCCGGCCGGAAATTTCGACCGCGGTGGGAACAACTCGCAGCGCTTTAACAACGTGCGGCCGTCACAACAATCCTCGAATCGTCCGCCTTCCGCCGGACAGCAGCAGAATGCTCGCCCCAATGGCACTTTTAACAACAACGGTTCACGCCCGAACGGCTCGTTCAACAACAACGCGAGCGGTTCTCGCCCGACCAGTTCGCTGAACAACAACGGTTCCAGACCGCCGGCCTCGAATCGCAGCTGGAATGCGCAAGGGAACTCCACCGACTCTGGCCGCGCTCCACAGGGCTTTGGCAGCTCGAACCGTCCCGCGACGTCCCAGACCGCCCGCATGAATTCCAACGATCATCCGCCCTGGTCGGGGCGAGGCAACACCAGCAACGGGGGCGTATCCAACTCTCCGCGCAACTTCTCTTCGCCTGGTGGCAACCCCAATGGCAACTCCGGCAGCCGTCCACCTGCTTCCTACAACGGCGGCAATCGCTCTTACACGCCGCCGGCGTATAACAACCGCGCGTCCGGCAGCGACAATTCGGCCCCCAGCCGGAATAACTCGGCGCCGCGCGGATACAATGCGCCGTCGAACCGAGGCTATTCTGCCGCCCCGCGCTCTTACTCCTCCGTTCCATCGTATTCCGCGCCGCGGAGCAGCGGCCCGGCGCCGCGCAGCTACTCCGCGCCCGCTCCCCGCTCTTCCGGCGGCGGCTTCAGTGGCGGATCACGCGGCGGTGGCGGTGGCTTCAGCGGCGGATCGCATAGCAGTGGCGGTGGTGGCGGATCACACGGTGGCGGTGGTGGATCATCGCACGGCGGAGGCGGTGGCAGCTCTCACGGTGGCGGCGGCCATCACTAATTCAAACATTCTCTAAATCTCGCCAAGCCCGCTCCCTTCATCCGGGAGCGGGTATTTCTTTCTAAGCCTCTGTATCTCTTGCCATTTAAGAAACGTCGCCGCACGGAGCCACAACTCTCCGCCCTCCCGCGTGTTAAATATAGTGACGCAGGAAGAGGAAGCTCCAGGTACCGTTCGCAAGGAAGGTCTCAGGTACACCCCAGCGAGTTCCTTCCGAACGCGGAGTCCTTCACGGCCCATCCCAGGTATGACGCAACACCCATTGCCGATTAGCGTCAGGAGAGAAGGGAACAAAATGAAGACACGCGCACTGAAGTGGCTGTTTCTCGTTCCAATTATCTTTACTTTTGTTCTGGCGGCCGCCAAACCAGCCGTGGCCCAAGACGACGACGATCCCCCAAGCCGCGTAGCCCGTTTGAGCTATGCCAACGGCGAAGTTTCCTTCAGCCCCGCGGGCACCGATGACTGGGTCGCCGCGGCTGTGAATCGCCCGATGACCACCGGCGACAAACTCTGGACCGACCAGGGCGCGCGCGCCGAACTCCACGTGGGCTCAGCGGCGATTCGCCTATCCGGCCAGACCGGGTTTTCTTTCCTGAATCTCGACGATCGCATCATGCAGATTCGCATTACCGAAGGCACCATCAATCTGCGCGTGCTTCGCCTCGAAGATCAGGAATCCATCGAAGTGGATACCCCCAATCTCGCATTCACCGTCCTGCGCCCCGGCCGCTATCGCGTTAACGTCAATGAAGCTGGCGACACTACGGTCATCAACGTTCCCGAAGGCACTGGCGAAGTCACCGGCGGCGGCTCCGCCTACACCATTCATCCGGGCGAGCAGGGTTTTTTCACCGGCACCGATTCGCTCAACGCGGATCTGGAAAGTGCTGACCGCGACGACGATTTCGATCGCTGGTGCAGCCAGCGCGACTACCGTGAAGAACACGCCGTCGCCCGCCGCTACGTTTCCGATGACGTGATCGGCTATGAGGACCTCGACGACAACGGCGGCTGGCGCCAGGTGCCGGAATACGGCACAGTCTGGTTCCCGCATGTCACTGTCGTTGACTGGGCACCCTACCGCTACGGCCACTGGGCTTGGATATCCCCCTGGGGCTGGACGTGGGTGGACGATGCACCCTGGGGTTTTGCGCCCTTCCACTATGGCCGCTGGGTGAATGTTCGCGGCGCTTGGGGTTGGGTACCGTGCCCGCCGCGCACTGTTGCAGTCGCTTACGTACGCCCGGTGTATGCTCCCGCGCTTGTCGCGTGGGTTGGCGGACCACACTTTGCCGTCGGGATCGGTGTTGGCGGTGGAGTTGGCGCCAATGTCGGATGGTTCCCGCTGGGACCTCGCGAAGTCTACGTGCCTTCCTATCACGTCAGCCGAAACTACGTTAACAACGTGAACGTTTCGAACACCACCGTGAATCAGACCGTCGTCAACAACTACTACAACACCACCGTGGTCAACAAAAACGTCACCAACGTCACCTATGTCAACCAGC